>CAJOFW010000006.1 GCA_905234005.1 uncultured Oscillospiraceae bacterium | reverse complement strand
ACGGGCAGCAGCCTGTCCGGGATGAACACGAACAGAAAGACGAGCTGCACCAGAGAGATGACATAGCCCAGCGCCCGCAGCAGAAGCCCCTTGCCCGCGCTGTACGCGAACAGGCAGTCCGGCTGGTCAAGGCCGCCGTAGGGCGCCCAGTAGTAGTAGAAGTCGATGTGGAACACGCCCCGGACGTTGAGATATCCCCACACGCCCATCACGGCCATCGTCACGAGCGCCACGGGCAGCTTCGGCAGCGCCTCCACCCGTCTGAGATCGTCGCGGGTGAGCTTCATGCCGAGGATGTAGTACGGCAGAAAGCCGATCGTCCGCCCGAGGCTCAGGAAGTTGTGTACGTCCCCGCACAGCCCCACGAGCAGCGCCGCCGCGACCGACAGCGGCAGGATATAGCGTATCTGCTGCAGCGCCTTCGTCACGAGCTTCCAGCAGAACATACTCAGCATGAACCAGTACGCGAACGTCGGACTGAAGATGTTCGGCGCGGACGTGCCGTAGATCAGCGCGAACAGCGAGTCGAATATGATATACGGGATCAGAAAATCGAATACGGCGCTCTGATAGCACTTGTCGCCCTTCTTCGAGAAGTACCCCGACACGAACGCGAACGCGGGCATTGTGATCATGCGCGACCAGCACACGAGCACGGTGACGAGCCAGTTGTACTGCACGCCGGTCTGCGTGAGCATGTGCTCGGCGATGACGTTGAAGAGCAGGATGTAGCGGATGTTGTCGACGCGGTACCAGCGCGTTTTGGCGGGCGCTGCGTTCGGCAGCGCGGCGGCGGCGGTCATGGCGGTTGTCCTCCCTGTCTGCGATTGGACGCGGAATAACCCATCGTCCGACAATGATTTTACAATCCGCCGCGCATAATGTCAATTCAGCTTTATTTATATAATATTAACATTGTTATATCAAATTGTCCGTTTTATATTATGTTCTGTTAGAATTCCGGTAAATTCCAAAATTTTCCTGTCATCCGCGCATCAAAACACGGAGGCTTTCGCTCCTGCGTAAAGCCTCCGTGTTTTCCTGTTCTTTGGCAAAGCGGCGTCAGGAACGCGCCGGGTCGTCGCCGCCGCCGGGTTCATACGTCCGTTCGCTGATGATGTAGCGCGGGCGGGCCTTGACCTCCATGTAGATCTTGCCGATGTACTCGCCCAGCACGCCGAGGGAGATGAGCTGTATGCCGCCCATGAAGCATATGATGCACGTCGTACTCGTCCAGCCGGCGACGGTGTGCCCCGTCGCGGCGGCGATCAGCGCCCAGAGGATGCCGACGAAGCTCAGCACGGCCACGAAGCAGCCAAGCCCCGTGATGAGCCGGATGGGCTTCACGCTCAGGCTTGTGATGCCGTCGAACGCGAGAGCGAGCATTTTGCGCAGGGGGTATTTGCTCTGTCCGGCCATGCGCTCATGGCGCTCGTAGTACACGCTCGTGCTCTTGAAGCCGACGAGCGGAAACATGCCGCGCAGGAACAGATTGACCTCCCGGAAGTCCGCGAACGCCCGGAGCGCCCGTGCCGAGACGAGCCGGTAATCGGCGTGGTTGTATACGACCTCCGCGCCCATCCAGCCGAGGAGCTTGTAGAAGCCCTCCGCCGTGAAGCGTTTGAAGAACGTGTCCGTCTCCCGGCGGGAGCGCACGCCGTAGACGATCTCGCACCCGTCGTGCCAGGCGTCCACCATGGCCTCCATCGCGCCGATGTCGTCCTGCCCGTCGCAGTCGATGGAGATCGTGATGTCGGCGTGCTCCTTCGCCTCCATCAGTCCGGCGAGCACGGCGTTCTGGTGGCCCCGGTTGCGGCTCTGGCTGATGCCGATGAACCGGTCATCCTGCCGGGACAGGGACTCGATGATCTCCCACGTTCTGTCGCGGCTGCCGTCGTTTACGAACAGCACGCGGCTGTCCGCCGCGATCTTCCCCTTCTCCGCGAGCAGCGTAAGCTCCTCGAGAAACAGCGGCGCGGTGACGGGCAGAACCTCCTGCTCGTTGTAGCACGGCACAACGATCCACAGCACGGGTTTCATTCGATCTCCCTCCAATCAGCTCGTCTCCCCGTCCGGCGCTTCGCGGGTGAGCAGGTCGTTGATGAACTGCTGCGCCGTGCGGCCGGAGCGGCTGCCGTGGCGCACCTGCCACGTACTCGCGGCGGCGCGGAGATCGTCGTCCGTGAGGCCGGCGAGCGGCCGCGACCGCTCCGCCAGCGTGCGGACGATCGTGTGGTATTCCTCGTAGGTCGGGTTCGGGTAGTAGATCTGCAGGCCGAAGCGTCCGGCGAGGGACAGCTTCTCCTCCATCGTGTCGGAGCGGTGGATGTCGCCGTCGTGCTGCATATCGGCGCGGTCGTTCCACGTCTCCTTGATCAGGTGGCGGCGGTTCGACGTCGCGTAGATGAGCACGTTCTCCGGCGCGGCCTCGGCCCCGCCCTCCATGACGGCCTTCAGGTGCTTGTACTCCGTCTCGTTCTCCTCGAACGACAGGTCGTCGAGGAACAGGATGAACCGATAGTTCCGGCTCTTGATGCGGGAAAGCAGGCTCGGGATCATGTAGAACTGGTGCTTGTACAGCTCGATGAGCCGCAGCCCCTGCGGGGCGTACTCGTTCGCGATGGCCTGGATGCTCGTGGATTTGCCGGTGCCGGCGTCGCCGTAGAGCAGCACGTTGTTCGCGTGGTGTCCGCGCAGAAACGCGAGGGTATTGTCGAGCAGCAGCTTCTTCTGGCTCTCGTAGCCGACGAGGTCGTCGAGCCGCACCTGCCGCCGGTTCTCCACCGGGAACAGCGAGCCGTCGCGTTCGCTCAGGCGGAAGAGCTGCCCCATGCCGAACATACCGAGACCGTGGGCGCGGTAGTGGGCGCACAGCACGTCCAGAAGCGCCTGCGGCGTCCCGGCGGCGGCCATATCCCGGGCCAGCGCCGCGATCTGTTCGGCGGCGGGGGTCTTCGTCATGGCGCTCTCGTGGCGGAAGTCCATGAGGATCGGGTTGTCGAGCTTGACGGCGAACAGCTTCACGAAGATTTCCATGTCCCGCAGCGCCAGCTCATAGAGGCTGTCCCGGACGCATTCGCGGCGTTCGCACGCGAGAGCGAACGGGTTTTCGTCCATGATGAGGTGCTGTACGAGGTGGCAGTGCCAGAGATTGCCCTGCCACCCGCGCCGGACGGCCTCGTTCACGAGGACGGTGCCGTCCACGACCTGTACGTGGTACAGGATCAGCTCCTCGATGTAGTGCTCAAGCCACTCCATGGGTCACAGCAGGACGGCGCCCTTGTCGGCGCTCGTCACGAGCCTTGCGTAGCGGGCGAGGTAGCCGGTTTTGACCTTCGGCTCCGGGCATACCCACGCCGCTCTGCGGGCCGCGAGCACGTCGTCCGAAACGCGGAGCGCCACGGCGTGGTTCGGGATGTCGATGGCGATGGTGTCGCCCTCCTCCACGAGGCCGATCATGCCGCCGGCGGCGGCCTCGGGGCTGACGTGGCCGATGGCCGCGCCCCGCGTCGCGCCGGAGAAGCGTCCGTCCGTGATCAGGGCGACGCTGGAGCCGAGGCCCATGCCGACGATGGCGGAGGTGGGGTTGAGCATCTCGCGCATACCGGGGCCGCCCCGGGGGCCCTCGTAGCGGATGACGACGACGTCGCCGGGGTTGATCTTCCCGGCGTAGATCGTGGCGATCGCGTCCTCCTCGGAGTCGAACACACGGGCGGGGCCTTCGTGCACCATCATCTCGGGGGCGACGGCGCTCTGCTTGACGACGCAGCCGTCGGGGGCGAGGTTGCCGTAGAGCACGTTGATGCCGCCGGACGCGGAGTAGGGATTGCCGATCGGGCGGATGATCTCCGGGTCGCGGTTGAAGGCGGTCTCGAGGTTCTCGGCGACGGTTTTGCCCGTCACGGTCATGAGGCTCGTGTCGAGAAGACCGGCCCCGGCCAGCTCCTTCATGACGGCCCAGACGCCGCCGGCCTGGTCGAGATCCTCCATGAACGTATCGCCGGCGGGGGCGAGGTGGCAGAGGTTCGGGGTCCTGTCGGAGATGTCGTTGACCATGTGCAGGTCGATCTCCACGCCGGCCTCGTGGGCGATGGCGGGCAGGTGCAGCATCGTGTTCGTCGAGCAGCCGAGCGCCATATCGACGGTCTCCGCGTTGTGGAACGCGGCGGCGGTCAGGATGTCGCGGGGGCGGATGTCCTTCTCGATCAGCTCCATGATCTTCATGCCCGTGTGCTTGGCCAGCCGCAGGCGGGCGGAGTAGACGGCGGGGATCGTGCCGTTGCCGCGCAGCGCCATGCCGATGGCCTCGGTCAGGCAGTTCATGGAGTTTGCCGTGTACATGCCCGAGCAGCTTCCGCAGGTGGGGCAGGCGTTCTCGGTGTACTCGGCGACGCCGGCCTCGTCGAGCGTGCCGGCGTGATACGCGCCGACGGCCTCGAACATGTGGCTTAAGCAGGTGCGCCGGCCGTCGGGCAGGCGTCCGGCCAGCATCGGGCCGCCGGAGCAGAAGATGGCCGGGATGTTCAGCCGCGCCGCCGCCATGAGGAGACCGGGGACGTTCTTGTCGCAGTTCGGGATCATGACGAGGCCGTCGAACTGGTGGGCGATGGCCATGGCCTCGGTCGAATCCGCGATCAGGTCGCGTGTCACGAGCGAGTATTTCATGCCGATGTGGCCCATCGCGATGCCGTCGCACACGGCGATGGCCGGGAACATCACGGGCGTGCCGCCGGCGGCGCGGACGCCGGCCTTGACCGCCTCGGTGATCTTGTCGAGGTTCATGTGGCCGGGGACGATCTCGTTATATGAGCTGACGACGCCGACGAGCGGACGGCTCAGCTCCTCGTCCGTGTAGCCGAGGGCGTACAGAAGGCTCCGGTTCGGGGTGCGTTCGACGCCGAGCTTGACTTGTTCGGAAAGCATAGTCTGTCTCCTTTTGGGTGAAGGGCCGATGAACGGCCGATGAATGGTTGCGAATTATGATCCGTATAATGGCGAAGAAAGGGGCGCAGCCCCTTTCTTCGCGGTCGTATGAGTAATCAGTTCGACGCGGAGTCGAGGCCCTTGTCGCCGTCGGCGGAGTCCTTCCAGAGCATATTGTCGCGCAGCTCCTTGCCGATGATCTCCATCGGGTGCTTCGCGAGCTGGGCGCGCTTGGAGTTGAAGAACGTGCGGCCGTTCTTGTTCTCGGCGATCCAGCGGCCGGCGAAGGAGCCGTCCTGGATGTCGGAGAGGACGGCGCGCATATTGGCCTTCACGATGTCGTGGGGCAGTACGCGGGGGCCGGAGACGTACTCGCCGAACTCGGCCGTGTCGGAGATGGAGTAGTTCATCGCCGCGACGCCGCCCTTGTTGATGAGGTCGATGATGAGCTTCATCTCGTGGATGCACTCGAAATAGGCGTTCTCGGGGGCGTAGCCGGCCTCGCAGAGCACCTCGAAGCCGCACTGCATCAGGTCGACGACGCCGCCGCACAGGACGGTCTGCTCGCCGAACAGGTCGGTCTCGGTCTCGTCGTGCATCGTGGTCTCCATGATGCCGGCGCGGGCGCCGCCGATGCCGGCGATGTACGCGAGGGCGATCTCGAGGGCGCGGCCGGTGGCGTTCTGCTCCACGGCGACGAGGCAGGGCACGCCCTTGCCGGCGACGTACTGGGAGCGGACGGTGTGGCCGGGGCCCTTCGGGGCGGCCATGAAGACGTCCACGTCCGCGGGCGGGACGATCTGCTGATAGCGGATGTTGAAGCCGTGGGCGAACGCGATGGCCTTGCCGGCGGACAGGTTCGCGGCGACGGATTCCTTATAGATGTCGGCGGCGCGCTCGTCGTTCACGAGCATCATGATGATGTCGGCGGCCTTCGCGGCGTCGGCGACGGTCATGACGGTGAAGCCGTCCTCGGTGGCCTTCTGCCAGCTCTTGCCCTGACGCAGGCCGACGATCACGTCGCAGCCGGAATCGCGCAGGTTCATCGCGTGGGCGTGGCCCTGGGAGCCGTAGCCGATGATGGCGATCTTCTTGCCGTTCAGAACGTTCAGGTCGCAGTCCTGCTCATAGTACATCTTTGCCATGGTAATGTTCTCCTTTGATGATTATGGATGATTTATGGGATTTTTATAATGGAATTTCGGATTAACGGGACAGGCTGCCGGGCGGTACGCCATGACAACGCAGTATTTGCAAAGCGAAATCAAAGTTCTTTTTGATACTTTTTCTTTCAAGAAAAAGTATCACCGGACGTTTTTGCCGTAGTTGAACTCGCCGCGGACCTTGGTGTCCTCATTGAGGGTGAACGCGCCGCGCTCGAGGGCGATGACGCCGGTGCGAACCATCTCGAGGATGCCGTTTTTCTCGACGAGGCCCATGATCGCGTCGACCTTCTCCTCCTCGCCGATGATCGCGATGGTCAGGGACGCCGGGGCGACGTCGATGATGTTGGCGCGGAAGATGGAGCTGATCTGGATGATCTCGTTGCGCTGCTCGGGCGTCTCGGCGTGTACCTTGATGAGCACGAGCTCGCGGCGGATCGACTGCTCGGCCCGGAGCACCTTGACGGAGTGTACCGGGAACATCTTGCGCACCTGGTTGCAGATGAGATTGACCTGCTGGTCGTTCTCGGCCAGGATCTCGATCGTGATGCGGGAGACCTCGGGGTTCTCGATGGCGCCGACGGCCAGAGACTCGATGTTGTAGCCCTTGCGGGAGAACAGACGGGAGACCTGGCTGAGGACGCCGGCCTTGTTGTCGACCATGACGGCCAGGGTGTAACGCTTCTTATCCATGCTTGCCTCGCCTCCTCAGTCCAGAATCAGGAATTTCGTGATCGGGTCGCCGCCGTTGACCATGGGCTTGACCTTCTCGTCGATGTCGATCACGCAGTCGATGATGTAGCCGTGGCCGCACGCGAGGGCCTCCTTCAGGGCGTCCTCGAAATCGGCCTGGTTCGAGACGCGGCGTCCGCTCAGGCCGTATGCCTCGGCGAGCTTGACGTAGTCGAGGTCGACGCCGATGTCCGTGGCCGCGTAGCGCTGGTCGTAGATGAGCGTCTGCCACTGGCGCACCATGCCGAGCGTGCGGTTGTCGAAGATGACCGTGATGATGGGCAGGTTGTACGTCGCGACGGTGTGCAGCTCGTTGAGGTTCATGCGGAAGCTGCCGTCGCCGGTCATGTGGATGACGACCTTGTCGGGGTGGCTGACCTTCGCGCCGATGGCCGCGCCGAGGCCGAAGCCCATCGCGCCGAAGCCGCCGGAGGTCAGGAGCTGGCCCGGGAAATCGTAGTGGAAGTGCTGCGCCGTCCACATCTGGTGCTGGCCGACGTCGGTGGCGACATACGTCTCCATCGGGCACAGGCGGGCGATCGAATCGGTAATCTGGCGGGGGTTGAGCGTGTCGCTCGCAAGCTCGTACTCGGTCTGGGTCGGGAACGAGAAGACGTATTCCTTCCACGCGGTGTGATCCTTCTGGCGGACGCGCTCGTTCAGAAGCTCGAGCACGCGCTTCGCGTCGCCGATGATGTGGTGGTCGGTCTGGACGTTCTTGTTGATCTCGGAGCGGTCGATGTCGACGTGGACGATCTTCGCCTGCGCGGCAAAGCTCGTCGGATCGAGGGCGACGCGGTCGGAGAAGCGGCAGCCGAACGCGATGAGCAGGTCGCACGCGTCGACGGCCATGTTGCTGGCCTGGGAGCCGTGCATGCCGATCATGCCGGTCGTGAGCGGGTTGCGGCCCCGGAAGCCGCCGCCGCCCATCAGCGTGATGGCCACGGGGGCGTCCAGACGGTTCGCGAACTCCTCGAACTCGACGTGGGCGCGGCTGCGCACGACGCCGCCGCCGCAGATGAGCAGCGGACGCTCCGAGGCGTTTATCATATCGACGAGCTTTTCGATGTCGTTCAGATCCGGCTCGGGGGCCTTCAGATCGTGGCTGGCACGGGAGATCAGGGCGCCGAGACGGCCCTCGGTGTGGTGCAGATGGCGCTTGAGCGGCTCGTACTCGGCCTCCTCCGCCGTGGCGTTTTTGAGGATGTCGATCAGCACGGGGCCGGGACGGCCCGAGCGGGCGATCGCGAACGCCTCGCGGACGATGTCGGCCACCTGATCGGCGTGCTCGACGATGTAGTTGCACTTCGTGACGGGCATGGTCACGCCGGTGATATCGACCTCCTGGAAGGAGTCCTTGCCGATCAGGGGCTTGGCCACGTTGCAGGTGATGAACACGACGGGGCTGGAGTCCATATACGCCGTCGCGATGCCGGTCACGAGGTTCGTGGCGCCCGGGCCGGACGTGGCGAAGCACACGCCCACCTTGCCGGTGGAGCGGGCGTAGCCGTCCGCCGCGTGGGCCGCGCCCTGCTCGTGGGCGGTGCGGATGTGCGTGATGCGGTCGCGGTAGTCGTACAGCGCGTCGTACACGTTCAGGATGGTGCCGCCGGGGTAGCCGAAGATCGTGTCCACGTGCTGCTCCAGCAGACACTCGATGACAATTTGTGCGCCGGTCAGTTTCATAGTTGCTTCATTCCTTTATGTTTGTACTTCTTCAAAAACCGGTCTCCGCGTTTCCGGGGCTTTGCGCCCGGTAACGAGACGAAGCTTTTTAATTGGGGAACAGTATCAGAGCCTTGCGATGATCTCCCGCGTCAGCTCGCTGCATTTGAGGGTCTTCATGCCGGGGGCGACGATGTCGTAGGTGCGGCAGCCGTCGTTCAGCGCCCTGTCGACGGCGGCCTCGATGGCGTCGGCCTCCGCGCCCAGATTGAACGCGTAGCGCAGCATCATCGCGCCGGACAGGATCGTCGCGATCGGGTTTGCCTTGTCCAGCCCGCCCATGGACGGCGCGGAGCCGTGGATCGGCTCGTACAGGCCGCGTGTGCCGTCGCCCAGCGACGCGGACGCGAGCATGCCGATGGAGCCGGTGATCTGGCTGGCCTCGTCGGAGAGGATGTCGCCGAACATATTCGTCGTGACGAGCACGTCAAACTGCGAGGGGTTCTTCACGAGCTGCTGGGCGGTGTTGTCGACGAGCATATCCTCGACCGTGACGCCCTCGTATTCCTCCGCGAGCTTATGGACGATCTCCCGCCACAGGCGGCTCGTCTCGAGGACGTTCGCCTTGTCGACGGAGATGACCCGGCCCGAACGCTTCTGCGCGGCGGCGAGGGCTACGCGGCAGATGCGCTCGATCTCCATGACCGAATACGCCTCGGTGTCGTACGCCTCGGGGCCGTATTTCCCCTCGCGGCGGCCCCGGTCGCCGAAGTAGATGCCGCCGGTCAGCTCGCGGACGATCAGGAGGTCAAAGCCGTTTTCGACGATCTCCTTCTTGAGCGGGCAGCGCTCGGCGAGCGCGGGATAGAGCTTCGCGGGGCGCAGGTTCGTGTACAGGCCCATGGCGGCGCGGATGCGCAGAAGCCCCTTCTCCGGGCGGACGTCGGCGGGCAGCGTGTCCCACTTCGGGCCGCCGACCGCGCCGAGCAGCACGGAATCGGAGGCGAGGCAGCCGTCGATCGTCTCCTGCGGCAGCGGGTCGCCGGTCGCGTCGATGGCGGCGCCGCCGATCAGGTATTCGGTGAAGTTGAACGTGTGGCCGAACTTCTCGGCGACCTTCTCGAGCACGGCCACGGCCGCGTCGACGATCTCGGGGCCGATGCCGTCGCCCTTGAGCAGTGCGATGTTATAAGTCATGGCTTAGTCCTTTCCGGCCTTCAGGTAGGGCAGAAGGCCGCCGTGAGAGATGATGTTGTTGATGAACGGGGGGAACGCCGCCGCCTGAAAGCGCTGTCCGGTCGTCTCGTCGGTGATGACGCCGGTGCCGAAATCGACCGATACCGTGTCGCCGTTTCCGATGGCCTCGGCGGCCTCGGGGCACTCGAGGATCGGAAAGCCGATGTTGATCGCGTTGCGGTAGAAGATGCGGGCAAAGCTCGCGGCGATGACGCAGGCGACGCCGTTTGCCTGAATGGCGATGGGCGCGTGCTCACGGGACGAGCCGCAGCCGAAGTTCCAGCCGCCGACGACGATGTCGCCGGGCTTGACGGCGGAGGCGAACGCCGCGTCGATGTCCTCCATGCAGTGCTTCGCCAGCTCCTCCGGCGAGGGCGCGTTCAGATAGCGGGCGGGGATGATGACGTCGGTATCGACGTTATCGCCGTATTTGAATACTTTTCCGGTAGCCATGGTATTGCCTCCTTGTACTTTTCCCGATTGGCGCTTTGTCTCGTTACCGGGCGCAAAGCCTTGGAATCGCCGCCGTTTCGAAGCGAATGGAAAGTTCTTTTTGATCCTTTTTCTTACAGGAAAAAGGATTACAGGTCGAACGGCGAGGCCAGCGCGCCTTTTACGGCGCTGGCGGCGGCGACGGCGGGCGAGGCGAGGATGACCTCGCTCTCGGTGTGACCCATGCGGCCCACGAAGTTGCGGTTCGTCGTGGCGACGGCGCGTTCGCCCTCGGCCATGCAGCCCATGTGCCCGCCGAGGCACGGCCCGCAGGTCGGCGTGGAGAACACGCAGCCGGCGTCGATGAAGATATCGGTAAGCCCCTCGGCGACGCACTGCTTATACACGCTCTGCGTGGCCGGGATGACGATGCAGCGGATGCCGTCCGCGACCGCACGGCCGCGCAGAAGCTCGGCGGCGGCGCGCAGGTCGGAGATGCGGCCGTTCGTGCAGGAGCCGATCACGACCTGGTCGATCGGCATGCCCTTGACCTCGTCGATCGTCCTCGTGTTCGACGGCAGGTGCGGCAGGGAGACGGTCGGCTTCAGCGCGGAGAGGTCGATCGTGACCTCGGACTCGTACACCGCGTCGGGGTCGGCCTCGTATGCCGTCCACGGGCGGTCAACGCGGCCGGTGACGTATTCGATGGTCTTCTCGTCGACCGGGAAGATGCCGTTCTTGCCGCCGGCCTCGATCGCCATGTTCGCGATCGTGAACCGGTCGTCCATCGACAGCGCCGCGACGCCGGGGCCGGTGAATTCGAGGGATTTGTACAGCGCCCCGTCCACGCCGATGAGGCCGATCAGGTGCAGGATCACGTCCTTGCCGGACACATACGCGGGCAGGGAGCCGGTCAGCGTGACGCGGATGGCGGGCGGCACCTTGAACCAGTTCTCGCCCGCGGCCATGCCGGCGGCCATATCGGTCGAGCCGACGCCGGTCGAGAACGCGCCGAGGGCGCCGTAGGTGCAGGTGTGGCTGTCCGCGCCGATGACGCAGTCGCCGGGGGCGACGAGGCCAAGCTCCGGCAGAAGGGCGTGCTCGATGCCGGCTTTGCCCACGTCGTAGAGGTGGGTGATGCCGTGCTTTTGCGCAAAGCCGCGGGCCGTCTTGCAGAGCTGGGCGGACTTGATATCCTTGCAGGGGGTGTAGTGGTCGAGGACGATGGCGATTTTCTCACGGTCGAAGACCGATGTGAACCCGGCCTGCTCGAACACGCCGACGGCCACGGGCGTGGTCACGTCGTTGCCGAGGACGAGGTCGAGCTTCGCCTCGATCAGGTCGCCGGCCCTGACGGACGGAAGCCCGGCGTGGGCGGCGAGGATCTTCTGGGTCATGGTCATGCCCATGCTTTTACGCCTCCTTTTTCGCGGTCGCGGCGCAGAGCTTGTTCACGGCCTTCAGATAGGCGGTGATGCTGGCCTCGATGATATCGGTGGAAAGCCCCTTGCCCGTGTATGTACGGCCGCCGGACATGAGCTTGATCGTGACGTCGCCGAGCGTGTCCTTGCCCTCGGAGATGGAATGGATGTTGTAAATATCAAAGGTGTGCTCGGCGGGCCGGACGATCTTGTCGATCGCGTTGAACGCGGCGTCGATCGGGCCGTCGCCGAGGCAGACGTCCTCGTGCTTCTCGCCGTCCTTCGTGAGGCTGACCGTGCACGTCGCGGTCGTGAAGTTCGACGTGTGGACGGAGAACCAGTCGAGCCTGTAGCCCTCGGCCTCCGCCGTCTCCTCCGTGACCGTGCGGTGCTCCGCGATGGCCTCGAGGTCGGCGTCGGTGACGTTTTTCTTCTTGTCGCAGAGGACCTTGAACTCCTCGAAGCAGGCGACAAGCTCCTCCTGCGTGAGCGTGTAGCCGAGCTTCCGGAGCCGGTCGGCGACGGCGTGCTTGCCCGAGTGCTTGCCGAGGACGATGTTGTCGACCGAGATGCCGAGCGATTCCGGCGTCAGGATCTCATACGTCCGCTTGTCGGCGAGGACGCCGTGCTGGTGGATGCCGGCCTCGTGGGCGAACGCGTTGCGGCCCACGATGGGCTTGTTGAGCGGCGCGGACTGGCCGATGATGTTGTATACGGTGCGGCTGGCGCGGGAGATCTGCGTCGTGTCGAGCCGGGTCGTGTAGGGGTAGATCTGCGGGCGGGTGCGCATGGCCATGACGACCTCCTCGAGGGCGGTGTTGCCGGCGCGTTCGCCGAGGCCGTTCACGGTGCACTCGATCTGCCGTGCGCCGCCGACGACGCCGGCGAGGGAGTTCGCGGTCGCGAGGCCGAGGTCGTTGTGGCAGTGGACGGAGAAGATGGCCTTGTCGCTGTCGGGCACGCGCTCGCGCAGGTAGGCGATCAGGTCCCGCATCTCCTCCGGCGTCGTGTAGCCGACGGTGTCGGGGATGTTCACGGTCGTCGCGCCGGCGCGGATGGCGGCGTCCACGACCTTTACGAGGAAGTCCCAGTCGGAACGCGTCGCGTCCTCGGCGGAGAACTCGATGTTGGAGCAGTATTTCTTCGCATGGGCCGTCATCGTCGCGGCGGCCTCCAGAACCTCGTCCGGGGTCATTTTGAGCTTGTACTCCATGTGGAGCGGGCTCGTCGCGATGAAGAGGTGGATGCGCGGCTCGGCGGCCTCCTTCACCGCGTCCCAGGCGGTGTCGATGTCGAGGACGCTGGCTCTGGCCAGAGAGGCGACGCAGCAGTCCTTCACCGCGCCGGCGATGGTTTTGACGGACTCAAAGTCGCCGGGGGACGAGATGGCAAAGCCCGCCTCGATCACGTCCACCCTCATCTTCTCGAGACAGCGGGCGACCTCGATCTTCTCCTTGAGGTTCATGGAGCAGCCGGGGGACTGCTCACCGTCGCGGAGGGTGGTGTCAAATATTACGATCTGATCCATGCTTTCGGTTGTTCCTTTCCGAGTGATGATGGCGTTTGGCGCAAGAAAAAAACCGTACAGTCCGAAAAGTCAGACCATACGGTGTGTTGCCTGCCTGTGCTGATGGCCCAATCTCCGGCCGGAATCAGCACCCCGCGTTCAGGGCATGACTTTTCGCGCTATTATCGAACCCAGGGAGTAGTACGACAATAACGCTAAGTCGAATGACAAGAGCCTTCACGGAATACATCATAACGCTGCCTCTGATAACGGTAGTACGTTGACTTTACCATATCCGAACGGTATTGTCAACGCTTTTTCCGTGTTAATAATAAAACGCTGCGGCCGCGGTTTCGCTTGCGTTTTTCGCCGGGGTGTGGTATGATCGTCTCGCCACATAATCACATCCGAATAGCTGCGTTTACACGCTCATTGCGGTTAGCATACGTTTTGCCTTTTGGCAAAAACGTAGGCTCTACAATGCGTATGCTGACCGCTGAGTGTTGTGATTGTGTGGCAACAATCGGAGCCGTGCGTTTTTCGTGGCACGGCCTCGGCTGTGCCACTTTTTTATTGCGGAGGAGAATACAAAATGGACGAATACAAAAGACCTTATCTGATCCTGTGGGGCGGCGTCACGGAGGCGCTCGGGGCGCTCGAGCGCTCGGACAGCGCGGCGGCGCAATCGCTTCTCATCCGCGCCCAGCAGGCGGCGGAGGAAGCATACATCGAAGCCCCGGACAACCCACCCGCGTAAACGGCGCGTCCCGGTTTGACCGGGACGCGCCGTATTTATATTATGGTGTATGCGCTTACGCAATCGCTTCCTTCGCCCTCTCCACGAGCGCGGTGAAGGCGGCGGGGTCGTTGATGGCGGTCTCGGAGAGCATCTTGCGGTTGAGATCGATGCCCGCCTTCTTGAGGCCGTACATGAAACGGGAGTAG
>CAJOFW010000005.1:1970-18100 GCA_905234005.1 uncultured Oscillospiraceae bacterium | reverse complement strand
GGCGGATACCTCCTCGACCGAGACGAATTGCCGCCCCTTCGCGGCCTCGGCGAGGTCGACGGCGGCCGTCGCCCCGAGGCCCGACACGGCGACGAACGGTATGCGCAGCAGCCTGTCGCCCTCCGGCTCGAACCGGAACGCGTCGGAGCGGTAGAGGTCGATCGGCGCGAAGTCGAAGCCGCGCATGTAGAATTCGTACACCATCTCGAGGGTGGTGGCGAGATCCTGCTCCTTGGCGGTGGGGTTGGCGGCGGATTTGATCGCGTTGTAGCGGCTTTTGACCTGCTGCAGGCCGCCGGTCATCATCTCCGCGTCGAAGCCGTCCTTCTGGCTGCGGCGGTAGAACAGCGCCGCGTAGAACGCGAGCGGGTGGTGCACCTTGTACCACGCGATGCGGAACGCCATCAGCACATACGCGACCGCGTGGGCCTTCGGGAAGAGATATTCGATCTTGCGGCAGGAGTCGATGTACCAGTCGGGCACGCCGTGCTCCTTCATCGCCGCGATCTGGTCGTCGGTGAGCTGCTTGTTCTTCTTGCGGACGTTCTCCATCGACTTGAACGCGGTGTTCGCGTCGATGCCCATCGACATGAGGTAGTTCATGATGTCGTCGCGGCAGCCGATCGTCTCCGACACGCCGCAGACCTTGTTGAGGATCAGATCCTGCGCGTTGCCGAGCCACACGCCGGTGCCGTGGGAGTAGCCCGACAGCCGCACGAGCATATCGAATTTGTCCGGCTGCGTGTCCACGAGCATCTGCCGCGTGAAGCCGGTGCCGAACTCGGGGATGCCGATCGAGCCGGTTTTGCCGATGATCGGGTCGTCGTCCGGCACGCCGAGGGCCAGCGGGGACTTGAAGAGGCTCATCGTCTCCGGGTCGTCGAGGCGGATCTCGGTCGCGTTCGTGCCCGTGTAGCGCTCGAGCATATTGATCATCGTCGGGTTGTCGTGGCCCAGCTCGTCGAGCTTTAAGAGGTAGTCCTCCATGAAGTGGTACTCGAGGTGGGTCGTGATGATGTCGGTGCCGGCGTCGTCGGCGGGGTGCTGCACCGGGCAGAAGTCGGTCACGTCCATGTCCTGCGGGATGATGACGAGGCCGCCGGGGTGCTGGCCCGTCGTGCGCTTGACGCCGACGAGACCCAGGGCGAGGCGGTTCATCTCCGCCTGGCTGTACTCGCGGCCGTGCTCCTCGGCGTACTTTTTGACGTAGCCGTAGGCGGTCTTCTCCGCGATCGTGCCGACGGTGCCGGCCTTGAAGACGTGGTCGTCGCCGAACAGGGTGCGGGTGTAGGCGTGGGCGTTGGCCTGGTATTCGCCCGAGAAGTTCAGGTCGATGTCGGGCACCTTGTCGCCCTTGATGCCGAGGAACGTGGCGAACGGGATGTCGAAGCCCTCCTTGCGAAGCTCCGTGCCGCAGACGGGGCAGATTTTATCGGGCATATCCGCGCCGCAGCCGTAGCCGACGCCGGACGCAAAGTCGGTGTGGTAGCATTTCGGGCAGAGATAGTGCGCCGGGAGGCTGTTCACCTCCGTGATGCCGGAGAGGTACGCGACGAGGCTCGAGCCGACGCTGCCCCGGCTTCCGACGAGGTAGCCGTGGGCGACCGAGTCCGCGACGAGCTTCTGCGCGGACATATAGATGACGTCGAAGTGACGGCCGAGGATCGTGTCCATCTCGTGCTCGACGCGATCCATGATGAGCTGTTCGGGGTTCGGGCCGTACAGCTCGTGCAGGCGGGTGTAGACAAGCTCCTTGAGCTGGCCGTCGGAGTTTTCGATCACGGGCGGGTACAGCCGCAGCTCGGGCAGAAGGTCGACCTGGCCCTCGACCATGTCGGCGATTTTGTTCGTGTTCGTGACGACGACCTCGAACGCCTTGTCCGGGCCGAGGTACGAGAACTCGTCGAGCATATCGTCCGTCGTGCGGAAGTAGAGCGGGTTGTCGTTGTCCGCGTCGTGGAAGCCCTTCGCGCCGAGCAGGATGTGGCGGAAGATCTCGTCCTCGGGGTCGATGAAGTGCACGTCGCCGGTGGCGCAGACGGGGATGCCCAGCTCGTCGCCGAGGGAGACGACGCGGCGGTTGAAGTCGCGCAGCTCCTCGATCGAACGGGCGGTGCCGCGCTCGAGCATGAACGCGTTGTTCGCGACGGGCATGATCTCGAGGTAGTCGTAGAAGCGGGCGATGCGGCGCAGGGCGGCGCGGCTTCCGTTTCGGACGACGGCGGAGAACAGCTCCCCGGCCTCGCAGGCGGAGCCGACGATCAGCCCCTCGCGGTGCTGCATGAGAAGGCTCTTCGGGATGATGGGCACCTTGCGGAAGTGGGCGAGGTGGCTCTTGGAGATCAGCTCGTAGAGGTTTTTGAGTCCGACGCGGTTTTTGACGAGAAGGGAGATGTGCCGCGTGCGGGGATATTTCCCGGCGAGGCGGCGCTGCTCCGAGCACCAGCCGTTCAGCGAGGATATGTCCTCCACGCCGCGTTCGCGGAGCATCGCGGCGAATACGGCGAGGATGCGGCCGCAGGTGTAGGCGTCGTCCGACGCGCGGTGGTGGTTGAACGGCGGCAGGCCGAGGCGGTCGGCCACCATGTCGAGCTTGTGGCGCCTCAGCTCGGGCAGCAGGGCGCGGCTGAGCGTCAGCGTGTCGATCGTGAGCGGGTCGAAGGCAAGGCCGCTCCGTTCGGCGGCGGCGGCGATGAAGCCCGTGTCGAAGTCGGCGTTGTGGGCGCACAGGGGTCTGCCCGCCGCGAACGCGAGAAACGCCGCGACGGCCTCGGCCTCGGACGGCGCGCCGGCGACGTCGGCGTTCGATATGCCCGTGAGCCGCTGGATGTCCGGCGGGATCGGCATGCCGGGGTCGACGAACGTCTGAAAGCGTTCGGCCTCCTCGCCGTTTCGGAATACGACCGCGCCGATCTCGGTGATGCGGTCGCGCTCGTCCGACAGGCCGGTCGTCTCGATGTCGAAGGCGACGAATTCGCAGTCGAGGGGGGCGTTTCCGTCTCCCCGGACGGCGGCCTCCTCGTCCACGTCGTTTATGTAGTAGCCCTCGAGACCGTAGATGACCTTGATGCCCTTCGCGGCCTTCGCGGCGGCGGGGAACGCCTGGGCGACGCCGTGGTCGGTGATCGCGATGGCCGGCATGCCCCACGAGGCCGCCCGCTTCACGACCGTGCCGACGTCGCACAGGGCGTCCATCGACGACATCTGCGTGTGCAGGTGCAGCTCCACGCGCTTGGGGCCGTCGTATGTGTCCCGGCGCGGCTCCGGCGGCTCGGCGGTCTGGACGTGGCGCGGCTCCAGCTCCGTCTCCTGGCTGAATTTGTTGAAGCGCATCGCGCCGGACACGGTGTAATACTGGCCGGGCTGGATCGCGCCGCGGAGCGGGCACTCGTCCTCCTGCGCGAAATATTTCGAGACGCGCACGCTCGAGGTGCCGTCCGTCATGTCGAACTGGGCGACGTACGCGCCGCGCTTCGGGATGTCGCGGCCGTCCTCGGAGAAGACGCGGCCCGATACGGTGACGTTCTTCATGTCGCCCTTGAGAAGGTTCATCGGCGTGACGCTGCCGCGTATGGCGCGGCCCATGATGACGGTCGCCTTCTTTTTGGCGGGCGTCGGCGTCTCCCGGGGCCAGTCGGCGTCGATGCGGACGCTGCGCAGGCCGTATTCCGCCGTCAGACGGCGCTCCAGCGCCGATATCTCCTGCGGGGCCGGCATCGCCGGGAACAGGGCCGACACGCTCATGCTCATGCTCTCGCGCCGCACCGTCGCCGTGGAGACGACGGCCCGGTCGAGCGCGTCAAAGCTGCCGAGCATCGGCTCGCAGCAGGGGAACATCTCCAGAAAAGCGACGGGACTCATGGCGGGGTCTTCCTTTTTTATAGTTGGTAGTTGGCAGTTGGTAGTTGGCGGTTCATGCTGTTTCCCGGTTATAAGCTTCGTCTCGTTACCGGGCGCAAAGCCTTGGGAACGCTGCCTTTGCGAAGCGAATACAAAGTTCTTTTTGATACTTTTTCTTACAAGAAAAAGTATCAGGAGGGGGCGTCGCTCTCGATCAGGGCCATGAGGGCGTCCAGAAGCTCCGGCTCGGGGATTTTTGTGCGGACGACGCGGCCCTTCATGAAGAGACTGCCGAAGCCGTTGCCGCCGGCGACGCCGTAGTCGGCGTGGCTCGCCTCGCCGGGGCCGTTCACCTCGCAGCCCATGACGGCGACCGTGATGTCGCGGTCGAGGCCTGACAGCCGCGCCTCCGCCGCCTTTGCCAGCGAGATGAGGTCGATGCGCGTCCGGCCGCAGGTCGGGCAGGACACGAGACGCACGCCGCCGCGTTTCAGACCGCAGGCGCGCAATATCGCGAGACCGGCCCGCACCTCCTCGGCGGGGTCGGCGGTCAGGCTGACGCGGACGGTGTCGCCAATGCCCTCCATGAGCAGCGTTCCGATGCCGGCGGCGGAGTTCACAAGGCCGGTGTAGCTCGTGCCCGCCTCGGTCACGCCGACGTGCAGCGGACAGGAAAAGCGCTCCGCCGCGAGGCGATAGGCCCGCACCGCCGTCGGCACGTCCGACGCCTTGACGGACAGGGCGACGTCGTGAAAGCCGAAGCCGTACAGCGCCGCAAGCTCGTCCGCCGCGCTCTCGACGAGCGCCTCCGCCGTCGGGCCGCCGTATTTCGCGAGCAGCCGCTTCTCGACCGAGCCGGTGTTCACGCCGACGCGGATGGGTATGCCCCGCTCCCGGCAGGCGTCGGCCACGGCGCGGACGCGGTCGGGCGCGCCGATGTTGCCGGGGTTTATGCGGATGGCGTGCACGCCGGCCTCCGCCGCCCGCAGGGCGAGGCGGTAGTCGAAGTGGATGTCGGCCACGACCGGCATGGGCGCCTCCGCCATGATCGCGGGCAGGGCGTCCGCCGCCGCCGCGTCGGGCACGGCGACGCGGATGATGTCGCACCCGGCGGCGTGAAGGGCACTCATCTGCGCGAGCGTCGCGGCGGGGTCGTCCGTGCGTGTGGAGCACATGGACTGCACCGTCACCGGCGCGCCGCCGCCGACGGGCACGCCGCCGACGGTGATCCTGTCTGTGTGTTCTCGTGTCATACTGTTCCTCCGGAAGGCTAGCGGGCGATGATTTTCGCCACGTCGTTGTACATGACGAAGATCATGAGGCCCATGAGGGCGACGAGGCCGGCGGTGTGGATGTACGCCTCGTATTTCGGGTCGATCCGCCGGCGCAGGACGCGCTCCAAAAGCCACGTCACGAGCAGAAACAGCACCCGCCCGCCGTCGAGGGCGGGGATCGGCAGCAGGTTCATGACCGCGAGGTTGATCGCGATGAACGCCGCGAGATAGGCGATGTTCAGAAACGCGTCGTAGCCCGTCTCGGACTGGACGCCCACGTCCGCGATCACGTCCACGATGCCGACGACGCCGGACATCTGTTTGACGCCGACCGCGCCGGTGACGAGATCCTCCAGCCCCAGCCATACGAGCCGCACGAAATCGAGCGCGGAATACCACGAGTACCGGAGCTTTGCCCAGACGCCCGTCTCCTGCACGCCGAAGTAGAGGCCGTAGCGCAATATCGTCTCGCCGGTCTCCTCGTCGACGTATTCGCGCAGGGTCATCGGGTAGTCCTCGAGCGTGACCTTTTTGCCGTCGCGTATGACCGTGATGTCGGACGTGTCGCCGCTGCGGCGCGCCAGATACGTCGATACGTCGGACGTGAAGTAGATGCGCTGGCCGTTGATTTTGTAGAATACGTCGCCGACGAGAAGCCCGTCCTCGCCCTCGTAGGGGCAGCCCTCCATGAATTCGGTGATGACCGGGGTGGAGAACGCCTCCGCCTGCGAGAAGCACACGAGTATCAGCACAAGGCCGAGCAGAAAGTTCATGCCCGCCCCGGCGACGAGGATGAGAAAACGCTTCCATACGGCGGCGTTTGAGAACGCCGCCGGGTCGTCGGAATCGCCGTCCTCGCCCTCGAGGGCGCAGTAGCCGCCGATCGGCAGCGCCCGCAGGCTTATGAGCGTGCCCCTTTTGCTCTCACGCTGCCACAGCAGCGGCCCCATGCCGAGCGAGAACTCGTTCACACGCACGCCGCACAGCCGCGCCGTGATGAAGTGGCCCCACTCGTGCACGCCGATCAGCACGCCGAAGATGAGAATGGCGACGATTACATAGAAAAATGTGCCCATAGAATGCCTTTCCGGGAAATTACCGTCCGCTGCCCGTGCCGTTTACGGCGGCTGCGGGCGTCGGACAGTTTTTTGGATAGTATATTCCCGAAATGTGAATTTTATTGTATTTTTGTGTGAATAAAGTCCCGGGCGGCGGCGTCGGCGGCGAGGACGCGGTCGAGGGTGTCGGCCGGCATCGCGCCGAGGGCGTCGGTCGCGGCCCGGACGAGGCCGCAGATGTCGTTGAAGCCGATCCGGCCCGCGAGAAACAGCGCCACCGCCGCCTCGTTCGCGGCGCTCATGACACAGGCGGCGGCGTCCTCGCGGCGGGCGCATTCCATCGCGAGGGCGAGACACGGCGTCTTCTCCGGGTCCGGGGCCTCGAACGTGAGAGCGCGCATTTGCCAAAAGTCGAGCCGCTCATACGGCGAGGCGGCGCGGTCGGGCCAGGTCATGGAATACTGGATCGGAAGACCCATGTCCGGCACGGCGAGCTGGGCCAGCACCGTGCCGTCCGTAAGCTCCACCATCGAATGGATGACGCTCTCGGGGTGGACGACGACCGTGATGTCGTCCGGCGTCACGGAAAACAAATGCATCGCCTCGATGAACTCGAGGCCCTTGTTCATCATCGTGGCGCTGTCGACGGATATCTTCGCGCCCATGCTCCAGTTCGGGTGGGCCACGGCCTGGGCCGGGGTCACGTCCCGGGTCATATCCCGCGTCCAGCCGCGAAACGGTCCGCCGGAGCCGGTCAGAAGAATCCGCCGGAGCTGGTCGCGCCGCCCCTCGAGACACTGGAAGATCGCCGCGTGCTCCGAGTCGACCGGGATGATCTCCGCGCCGCGCTCCCGCGCCGCACGCATGACGAGACGGCCCGCGCAGACGAGCGTCTCCTTGTTTGCGAGGCAGATGCGTTTTTTCGCGTCGATCGCGTCGAGCGTCGGACGCAGGCCGACGGAGCCGGACACCGCCGTCACGACCGCGTCGGCCCCGTCCATGACGGCGGCGCGGCGAAGACCGTCGAGCCCCTCGCCGATTTCGACGTCAAGATCGCGCACGGCCGTGCGCAGGGCTTTTGCCGCGTCCGCGTCGTACAGCGCGGCGTAGCGGGGACGGAAGCGCCGAATCTGCGCCTCGAGAAGCTCCGCGCTTTTCTGCGCCGTCAGCGCCTCCACGCGGATGCCGAGACGGGCCGCCGCCTCGAGGGACTGCCGCCCGATCGAGCCGGTGGAGCCGAGGACGGATATCGAATTTACCATGGTCATACGCCTCCGTAGCGGCGGTCGCGGCTGTGGTAGGCCGCGATGGCGCGGTCGATCTCGCGCTCGTCGAAGTCCGGCCAGAGCACGTCGGAGAAGTACATCTCCGCGTAGGCGAGCTGCCAGAGAAGGTAGTTGGAGATACGCGTCTCCCCGCCCGGACGGATCAGAAGATCCGGGTCGGGCACGCCGGCGCTGTACAGGTAGCCGGAGAAGACGTCCTCGTCCAGCGCCGGACAGCCGTCCGCCGCCCAGCGCCGCGCCGCCCGGACGATCTCATCGCGGCCGCCGTAGTTTAAGCAGATGTTCACCTGTCCGCCGGTGAAGCCCTTCGAGCGCTCGGCGCAGTCGAGGCACATTTTCCGCAGCTCGGGCGGCAGCGGCGTGAGGTCGCCGAAGAAGTGCAGGCGGGTGTTCTCCGCCGTCAGGTCGTCGAGGGCCTCGAGAAGATATTTCTTCAGAAGGCGCATGATGCCCGCGACCTCGTCCTCGGGCCGCCGCCAGTTCTCGGTCGAGAACGCGTAGACCGTCAGGTACTCCACGCCGATCGAACGGCAGTATTTCGCGGCCCGGCGAAAGCTCTCCGCGCCGGCGGCGTGACCGGCCGTGCGGGGCAGACCCCGCCGCTTCGCCCAGCGGCCGTTGCCGTCCATGATGACGGCGATATGGCGGGGGGGTCTCGGTGAAGACCCCTCCGCCAGCGTGGACGTATGATCGGCGCTCATATCGAGAACAGCTCTTTTTCCTTCGCGTCGGTGAGCCGGTCGACCTCCTTGATGTTGTCGTCGGTCAGCTTCTGCAGCTCCTTCTCGAGATCCTTCTGGTCGTCCTCGGTGATATCGCCGGCCTTCTGCTGCTTTTTGATCTTGTCCATCGCGTCGCGGCGGATGTTGCGGACGGCGACCTTCGCCTCCTCGCCGTATTTGCGCACCTGTTTGGCAAGCTCCTTGCGCCGCTCCTCGGTCGGCTGGGGGAATACGAGGCGGATGACGCGGCCGTCGTTCTGGGGGTTGATGCCGAGCTCGGACATCTGGATCGCCTTCTCGATGGCCTTGAGGACGGAGCCGTCCCACGGCGTGATCATCAGCGTGCGGGGGTCGGGCGTGGAGACGGACGCGACCTGGTTGATCGGCGTCGGGCTGCCGTAGTAGTCGACGTTGATGCCGTTCAGCACGGCGGCGTTGGCGCGGCCGGCGCGGACGGCGTCAAACTGGGCGCTCAGGTAATCCTGCGCCTTCTTCATTTTGACTTCAAATTCCTGCAGTTCAGACATCGTGTACTCCTCCTGTATGATGTTTTCCCGGCCGGGTTTCGGCCCGGGTCAGTGGACGATGGTGCCGATGCGGTCGCCGCGGACGACGCGGACGATGTTTTCCGGCGGGTCGAGGGCGAAGATCATGGTGGGGATGGCGTTGTCGCGCAGAAGGCACGCCGCCGTGGAGTCTATGACGCCGAGGTGATCCTCCAGGATGCGGTCGTAGGGCATCTCGTCGAGGCGGACGGCGTCGGGGTTCGACTTCGGGTCGGCGGAATAGACGCCGTCGATGTTCTTCGCCATGAGAAGGATGTCCGCGCCGATCTCCGCCGCCTTGAGCGCCGCGGCCGAGTCGGTCGAGAAGTAGGGGTTGCCGCTGCCGCCGCCGAACAGGACGACGCGGCCCCGTTCGAGGTGGTGCATGGCGCGGCCATAGCTGTAGGACTCGGCGACGCGGGGCATATCGAGCATCGACATGACGCGGGCGGGCACGCCGTCCTGCTCGAGGGCCTCCGCGAGGGCGAGGCTGTTCATGATCGTGGCGAGCATACCCATCTGGTCGGCCCGGGAGCGTTCCATTTTGCCGCCGCCGTCCTTGACGCCGCGCCAGTAGTTGCCGCCGCCGGTGACGAGGCCGAGCTGCACGCCCATGTCGACGCAGGTCTTGATGCTGCGGCACACGGCGTGGATGACGTCAAAATCGAGGCCGCGCCCCGCCTCCCCGCCCAGCGCCTCGCCGCTGAGCTTGAGCAGTACGCGCTTATATACGGGCTTCGCGTTTTCCATGCTGTACTCCTGTCTGGTTGTTCCGGCGGCACGGCCGCGTTTTCCGGCGGCGGCACGGCCGCGTTTTCTGTTGTTATTATTCGAGCCGGGCGGAGAGGGCTTCCGGAAGCCCCCTGCCCGCTGCCAGAAATTTTATCACACATGGACGCCGATTTCAACCGCGTTCGCGTGATTGGGGCGGTACAATTCGGGCATGGAGATCGTTTATCTGGATGAGCTGTTCGCGCTGAACCTCGTGATCGACTATTTTCTGCTCCTCGCGACCGCCAAAATCTGCGGGCTGCCGTTTACGCGGGGGCGGTTCGCGCTGGCGGCGGCGCTGGGGGCCGGGTGGAGCTGTCTGTCGCTCGTGCCGGCGTGCGCCTTTCTGGGGGCGGCGCCGATGCGGGCGGTGCTCGCGCTCGCGATGAGCCTTGCGGCGTTCGGGGCGGAGAGGCGGCTGTTTCGGTGCTTTTTCGCGTTTCTCGGCGTGTCGGCGCTGTTCGGCGGGGCCGTCTACGCGGCGGGGCTGCACCGGGGGATCGGGCAGACGGGCGGGGCGCTCACACGGGTCGATATGCGGGTGCTGGCGCTGTCGTTCGCGGTGTGCTGGGCGCTCGTGAGCCTCGTCTTTCGCCGGAGCGCCGCGAACGCCCGGGACGTTGTGCGGAATGTGACCGTGGAGCGGGGCGGCGCGACCGTGCGCCTGCGGGCGCTCGAGGACACCGGAAACGGGCTGTACGACCCGATCACGGGCCGGGCGGCGTTCGTGGCGGAGGCGGACGCGGTCGCGCCGCTGTTTCCGGCGGACGCGGCGGCATGGCTGCGCGCACCGCCGGCGGACGCCTGCCCGCACATACCGGGGACGCGGCTCATCCCGTGCGCCGGGGTGTGCGGGGAGGGGCTGCTGCTCGCGTTCCGGCCCGACCGCGTGACCGTGGACGGCGTGCCGCGGAGCGATCTTCTCGCCGCCGTCTCCCCGCGCCCGCTCGGCGGGGACGGGCGGTTCGAGGCGATTATTTAGGCGCTGCCGCGGCGGGCGTATTTACAATTGACGCTGACGCAGTTATATTTGACGCTTTTGCGATTTTTCAATGGGGTGGTTATATGATTATGGGGTGGTACCTTTGACACGGCTGGCGGTTTTTCTCATCCATCTGCATATGGCGCTCGGGCGGTCGCCGCGGCTTTTTTACATCGGGGGCAGCGATACGCTCCCGCCGCCGCTGGACAGGCAGGCGGAGGAGGCGGCGCTCTCCGCCCTCGCCGACGGCGACGAGGCGGCGCGGCAGACGCTGATCGAGCACAATCTGCGGCTCGTCGTGTACATCGCCCGCCGGTTCGAGAACACCGGCGTGAACATCGAGGATCTGATATCCATCGGGACGATCGGGCTTATCAAGGCCATCGGGACGTTCCGGGCCGACAGGAACATCAAGCTCGCGACGTACGCCTCGCGGTGCATCGAGAACGAAATTCTGATGTTTCTGCGCAAAAAAAGCGCCCGCCGGGCCGAGGTGTCGATCGACGAGCCGCTGAACACCGACTGGGACGGCAACGAGCTTCTGCTCTCCGACGTGCTCGGGACGGACGGCGACGAGGTCATGAAGCCGCTCGAGGACGACGTGGAGCGGCAGCTTCTCATGGAGGCGGTCGGCCGCCTCGACGACCGGGAGCGGGCGATCATCCTCATGCGCTTCGGTCTCGCCGGACACGAGGAGCTGACGCAGAAGGAGGTCGCCGATACGCTCGGCATCTCGCAGAGCTACATCAGCCGCCTCGAAAAGCGGATCATCACCCGCCTGCGCCGTGAGCTGATCCGGCAGTTTTAACGTAACTGTTCGGAACCGCTGGTTCCGAACAGGGTTACTCGCGCTTATCGCACCCGGCTATGCCGGGTTTGGTCGGCGCGAGAGGCTCGCCCAGGCTCGCCTTGTGGTATTTTTGCCGAAAAGCGCGGTTTCCGGCAAAAATGACTTTGAACTCTGTTTGCGCCTGCCGGCGCAAACTTAAGCGAGGCGGCGGGGTATCTGAACAGTTATCTGTAATCACCGCCGCGATTGACGCCGCCGCCCCCGCAGACGCGGGGGCGGTTTCACCGATTGATACTGTTCTCAAATTAAAAGCTCTGTTTCGTTACCGGGCGCAAAGCCTCGGAATTGCTGCCTTTTCGAGCGAATATAAAGTTCTTTTTGATACTTTTTCTTTCAAGAAAAAGTATCACCGCTGCACAACGCACTGGAATGGGGTTGTACGTATGAAAAAGCTTGTCGTCGGCCTGCTCGCCCATGTGGACGCGGGCAAGACCACGCTCTCGGAGGCCATGCTGTATCTGACCGGCATGATCCGAAAGCTCGGCCGCGTCGATCACCGGGACACCTGGCTCGATACGCACACGCTCGAGCGTGAGCGCGGCATCACGATCTTCTCGAAGCAGGCCCGCATCCGGACGGACACGCTCTCCCTGACGCTGCTCGATACGCCCGGCCACGCCGATTTCTCCGGCGAGATGGAGCGCACGCTGCCCGCGATGGATTACGCGCTGCTCATCATCAGCGGCACGGACGGCGTACAGGCGCACACGGAGACGCTGTGGGAGCTGCTCGAACGGTACCGCGTCCCGACGTTCGTGTTCGTGACGAAGATGGACGCCGCGTCCCGCTCCCCCGAAACGCTTCTTGCGGAGCTGCAAAGCCGCTTTGGGGACGGCTGCCTCGACTTCACGGCCGAGACCGACCCCGCCCGGGACGAGGCCGCCGCGATGCTCGACGAGGCGGCGCTGGACGCGTACATGGCGGCCGGCTCGGTGCCGGACGCGGAGATATCGCGCCTCATCCGGGAACGGAAGCTGTTTCCGGTCTGCTTCGGCTCCGGCCTGAAGCTCGACGGCGTGGAGGCGCTTTTGAAGCTTCTCGACCGGTATACGCTCGCGCCCGTGTACCCCGCCGCGTTCGGCGCACGGGTCTACAAGATCGCCCGGGACGAGCAGGGAAACCGCCTGACATACATGAAGATCACGGGCGGCGCTCTCACCGTCCGCGACGCCCTCCTGTGCCGTCCCGCCGCCGGCGGTGAGCCGGTCGAGGAGAAGGCGGCGCAGCTCCGCCTGTACTCCGGCCCGAAATACGAGAGCGTGAACACCGTCCCCGCCGGGGACGTGTGCGCCGTGACCGGTCTGACGGAGACGTGGCCGGGGCAGGGCCTCGGCGCCGAGCCGGATTCCCTGCGGCCGCTTCTCATCCCCGCCCTCGGCTACCGGGTCGTGCTGCCGAAGGGCGTCGACGCCCGGACGATGCTGCCGAAGCTGCGCGAGCTGGAGGAGGAGGAGCCGCTTCTGCACATCCTCTGGCAGTCCCAGACCGGGGAGATTCAGATGCAGCTCATGGGCGCGGTGCAGATCGACGTCATCCGCCGCCTGATCGCCGAGCGCTTCGACGTGGACGTACAGCTCGACACGGGCCGCGTACTGTACCGCGAGACGATCACGGACACCGTGGAGGGCGTCGGCCACTTCGAGCCGCTGCGCCATTACGCGGAGGTGCATCTGCTGCTCGAGCCGGGTGAGCCGGGCAGCGGCCTTGCGTTCGCCAGCGCCTGTCCGGAGGACGTGCTCGATCTCAACTGGCAGCGCCTGATCCTGACGCACCTCGAGGAAAAGCAGCACCTCGGCGTGCTGACCGGCGCGCCGGTCACGGATATGAAAATCACGCTGCTGACGGGCCGCGCCCACCTCAAGCACACCGAGGGCGGCGATTTCCGCCAGGCGACGTACCGCGCCGTCCGCCAGGGACTCATGCAGGCGCAGAGCGTGCTTCTCGAGCCGCGGTGCTCGTTTCGCATAGATGTGCCGGCGGAGCACATCGGCCGCGCCATCAGCGACGTGCACGCGATGGGCGGTCACCACGCCCCGCCCGAGACGGTCGGCGAACGCATGATACTGACCGGCACGGCCCCCGCCGCCGCCATGGCGGACTATATGACCGACGTGGCCGCGTATACCCGGGGCAAGGGCCGGTTCTCGAGCCGGACGGACGGGTATATGGCCTGCCGGAACGCAGAGGCCGTCATTGCCGACATCGGCTACGACCCCGAGGCCGACGTGGAGAACACGCCGGACAGCGTCTTCTGCGCCCACGGGGCCGGGTTCAACGTCAAATGGCGGGACGTGCCGTCCTATATGCACCTCGACAGCGGCCTGAAGCGTCCGGCGCGGGAGGAGGAGGCGTCCGCCGCCGCCGTCCCCCTCCGCCGCCGCGTCACCGACATCGACGAGCGGGAGCTGGAGGCGATCATGGAGCGGGAGTTCGGCCCCATCCGCCGCCCGGTCTACTCCGCGCCCACGGTCAACAGCGCCCTCGACGTGCAGTATCAGGCCCGGAAGAAGACCGAACGCCTGATCGTCGACGGCTACAACGTAATCTTCGCCTGGGACAGCCTCAAGGCCCTGGCCGAAAAGAACATCGACACCGCCCGCGCCCGTCTCATCGACATCATGGCGAGCTACCGGGGCTTTACGAAGTCCGAGGTCGTGCTCGTGTTCGACGCCTACCGCGTCCCCGGCGGTCAGGGCGCGAAGTACAACGACGCGAAAATCCACATCGTCTACACCAAAGAGGGCGAGACCGCCGATATGTACATCGAACGCCTCGTCGGGGAGATCGGCAAAAACGAGTCCGTCCGCGTCGTCACATCCGACGCGCTGATCCGTCTGTCCGCCCTGCGCACGGGCGTACTGCGCACGTCGTCCCGGGAATTCGAGGCAGAGGTCGACTGGGTGCTCGAGCAGATCGCCGAGATCGTCCGCCGGTCGAAGGAGTGAGCCATGCCGACAAATGATTTTCAGAAAAGAATCGACGACCTCGCCGAACGGTGCGACCGGACGCAGTCCGTCACGGCGACGGCGTTTCTGACCCCGGCGGAGCGGTACGTGTCCGGGCGGCCCGAGCTGCGCCTTGTGCTGACCGGCGGGCAGGACGGGTGCGAGCGGCAGCGGGCGTTCTTCCTCCCCGACTGGCTCGACGGCGGCGACTTCGACGCGGACGAATACATCCGCGCCGTGCGGGTCGAGGCCTTCTTCGGCGAGCCGGGCCACCGGGACTATATGGGCGCGGCGCTGGGCCTCGGCATCCGGCGGGAATGGCTCGGCGACATCCGCGTACACGGCTCCGTCGCGTACATCTTCTGCGTGCCGTCGGTCATATCGCCGCTTCTCGACGACCTCGACAAGGTCGGACGCTGCGGCGTGAGGACGTCGCCCTGCGCCCTCTCCGACGTGCCCGCGCCCGAACGGCGGGTGAAGAAGCTGAGCTTCACGCTCAAAAGCCCGCGTCTCGACGCGGCGGCGGGGGCGATGTTCGGCCTGTCCCGGACGGCGGCGGCGGAGCTGATACGCATGGGCGCGGCGACGCTCAACTACGCGGAATGCGCGCATGTGGACGCCGCCGTCGGCGAGGGGGACGTGATCTCCCTGCGCGGACACGGCAAGGGCGTCGTCACGTCCGTCGGCGGACGGTCAAGGAAGGATCGGCTGTTCGTGGAGGCGGAGATTTTTCTGTAACGGCGGCGATTGCAAATTTTTGCGCAAATTCATAAAGTTCTTTTATATTCCTCATAAGTATGTTATAATGCGAAAGGTTTCGCGCAATTTCGATAAAGGAAGTCAGACGCATGAACCTCACCCGGTATGAATTTGAGCTTCTCTCGGCGCTCGAGCGGCAGGACGGCTCCGGCGGGCTGCGGGCGCTGTCCGATGCGCTCACGATCTCCCGTGAGACGCTGAAGGGCTGCCTGTCCGCGCTGACGGAGCGCGGCCTTGTATACACGGACGGCGGCGTTCTCTCGATCACGGACGACGGGCTGCTCTCGCTCGAGCCGTATCGTGTGCGCCGGGCGGTCATCCTCGCGGCGGGCTTCGGCTCGCGTATGGTACCGGTCACGCTCGACCGGCCAAAGCCGCTCGTCACGGTTCGCGGCCGGCGCATCATCGACACGCTGCTCGACGCCCTGCTCGCCGCCGGCATCACCGACATCACGCTCGTTCGCGGCTACAAAAAGGAGCGCTTCGACGAGCTTAAAGAGAAGTACCCGACCGTCGCGTTTCTCGACAACGACGTCTACGACACGACGAACAACATCTCCTCGGCGATGCTCGCCCTGCCGAAGCTTGCGGGCGGCTGCTATCTGTGCGAGGCGGATCTGTACATATCAAATCCCGGCGTCATTACCAAATACCAGTACGCCAGCAACATCCTCGGCTCGTGGTCGCTCGAGACGGACGACTGGTGCTGGACGGTACGGGACGGCCGCATCGCCGACTACCGCAAGGGCGGGACGCATTGCTTCAACTACTACGGCATCTCCTACTGGACGCCGGAGGACTGCGACAGGCTCCGCGACGATTTCCGGGCCGTGTTCGACGGGCCGGACGGACGGGATTACTTCTGGGAGTTCATCCCCCTCGTCCTCCGCGCCGACCGCTATGCCGTGCAGACGCGTCCCTGCCGGAAGGAGGACATCGTCGAGATCGACAGCTTCGACGAGCTTGTCGCCCTCGACCCGTCCTACGAGCGATATGATACTTTTTCTTGAAAGAAAAAGTATCAAAAAGAACTTTGTATTCGCTTCGAAAAGGCAGCGTTTCCAAGGTTTTGCGCCCGGTAACGGAACAAAGCTTTTA
>CAJOFW010000005.1:0-1874 GCA_905234005.1 uncultured Oscillospiraceae bacterium | reverse complement strand
CCGCCGCGGGCACGGCGCTGACGGACGCCGGCCTCATCGACCGCCGCACCGGCAATCCGACGGCGGCGGGCCGGGCGGCGCTGGAGCCGTACCGGGTCACGAACGCCGTCATCCTCGCGGCGGGAGCGGCCACGCGGTTCATCCCGCTCTCGCTGGAGCTGCCCAAGGGGCTTTACGAGGTGCGCGGCGAACGGCTCATCGAACGCCAGATCGAGCAGCTCCGGGAGGCCGGCATCGACGACATCACCGTCGTGCTCGGCTACAAGAAGGAGATGTTCTTCTACCTGCGCGAGAAATACCGCGTAAAATTCGTCTTCAACGCCGCCTACAACGTCAAAAACAACATCGAGAGCATCGTCCTCGCGAAGGATGCTCTTCACAATACCTACATCTGCTGCTGCGACGACTACTTCCCCCAGAACCCGTTCCGCCGCTGGGAGTACCGCCCGTTCGTGTCCGGCTACGAGACAGACCGGCGCGAAAACGAGATGTACGCCGAGACGGACGCGGACGGCAAAATCCTGCGTATGCGTCCCGGTCAGGACGGCGGGCTTGTGCTCATGGGCCACGCGTACTGGACGCGGGATTTCGCGCAGGCGTTCCTGTCCCTCGCCGAGGCCGACCGTGAGCTTGGGATATACGACGCGTTTTTCTGGGAGTGGCTCGTGAAGGACAACCTCGAGTCGCTGCCGCCGCTCTACTTCCGCGCATACGCCCCGGACGCGATCTTCGAGTTCGACAGCCTCGCCCAGCTCCGGGCGTTCGACGAGCGCTACGTCGGCCACACGAACAGCCGGATCATCCGCAACATCAAGCTCGTTTTCCGCTGCGACGAGGAGGACGTCGTCGACTTCCGCAACGTCAACGAGGGCCTGACAAACACGTCGTTCATCTTCCGGATCGACGGCGAGGACTACATCTACCGCCACCCCGGGGACGGCACGGAGCGCATCATCGACCGCAAAAACGAAAAGACCTCCCTCGAGACCGCGAAGCGTCTCGGCTTCGATCCGACGTACATCTACATGGACGTCAACGAGGGCTGGAAGATATCCCGCTATGTCCCGGCGTTCCGCGAGCCGGATTACGAGAGCTTCGAGGACTCGAAACGGGTCATCGAGACAATGCGCGCCCTGCACGCGTCCGACGCGGTCGTGGACTACGGCATGCGCCCGTGGGAGGACGCCCTCGCGATGGAGGCCCTGCTCAAAAAACAGGATCCCGCCTGCTTTGAGAGCTTCGAGCCGCTCAAGGAGAAGATCGGCCGTCTCTACGAGCTGACGAAAACCGACGGCGACACGTACCGGCACAACTGGATGCTCCTGCCCGACGACAGCGTCATACTCATCGACTGGGAGTACGCCGGCATGTCCGACCCCGGCATCGACGTGGGCTACTACATCGTCGACGCGATGTACGATTTCGGACAGGCCCGGGCCTTCATCCGCGAATACCTTGGCGACGGGTATTCCGAGGCGGGCGAGTTCCACTACATGGCCTACACGGCCCTCATCGCGTATTACTGGTTTGTCTGGGCGCTCTACCGCGAATCCTGCGGCGCGATCATGGGCGAGTCGCTGTACAACTGGTACGAGATGGCCAGAAAATACGTTGACTACATGATACCGTGAAACAGGCTTCAGCGGTTTAATACTGTTCTTCAATGAAAAGCTTTGTTCCGTTACCGGGCACAAAGCCTGGAAGCACTGTCTTTTTGGAGCGAATACAAAGCTCTTTTTGATGCTTTTTCTTTGGGGAAAAAGTATCAACGCATAAGAAGGGGGAGTTCATCCATGGTTGAATCCGAAAACAAGCTGATTCGCGCCCTCGGCCTCAAGGAGGCCGTGTCCATGACGATCGGCACCGTCGTGGGC
>CAJOFW010000004.1:33047-36165 GCA_905234005.1 uncultured Oscillospiraceae bacterium | reverse complement strand
ACCACGACCGAGCCGTCGGGCCGTACCTCATAGCCGGCCGTATCGGCCGGGGCCTCCGTATCGGCCGCGTCTTCTGTTTTTGCTGTATCTGTTATTTCCGCCGTATCGGGCGCTGCCGTCGCCTCCGGCTGCGTGGGTTCGCCGCCCAGGATCGAGCTTGCGATCGTGGTGCCGACGATCACGCACAGGAGGATGACGATGATCAGCATCTTGCGGTTGTTCAGGCGGGTGCGGTTTTTCATGCTGCCTCCGGGTTTCCGAAGCGCCAGCCTTCCGCGGGGGAAGGCTGGCGCGGTTATTGGGTGTGTTCAGAATGGTTCGGGCGATACATCAGACGAAACATCAGACGATGCGACAGCCGATGCATCGGACGCTATTCCCGATGAAAAAGTATCAGCCGTTGGAGGCGGCGAACGCCGCGTAATCCATCGCGCCGAACTGGGTGACGAACATCTCGAACGGGAACGCGTTCACGTCGGCGCCGAAGCCCACGCTCGAAAGCTCGCCGATGGCCATGGCCCTCGCGCCCTCGTCGAAGCCGTTGCCGTCGCCCTCGCCGTCATAGGCCTCCATGTACGCGGTGAGGTAGGCCTTGTAGGCGTCCATATCCTCGGCGGTCGCGGGCTGGGCGTCGCCGGAGAGGACGTTGGACTGGTTCTCGGAGCCGTCGGTCGCGGGGACCTCGTCGGCAGCGGCGGCCTCGTCGGCAGCGGGGGCCTCATCGGAGGCGCCGGCGGCCGGCTCGACGACGATCAGGCCGGTGTAGACGACGCCCGGCTCGATGGCGGTCTACACGCCGTCAACCGTCACGACGCCGTTGACGGCGCTCGTCTCGTCCACGCACAGACGGGTCAGATAGCTGGTGGAGGGGACGTTCCAGACGGAGCCGTTCGTGAGGATGGCCCACACGCCGTTGTTCACGGGCGCGGAGACGTAGTTCGTCATGTTGCCGAGATAGGTCGCGTTGTCGGAGGTGATGCGGCCCTCGACCGCGCCGGCGGCGATGGCCTCGTCGATGGAGTCGGCCTCGACCTCGTTGCCCTCGGCGTCATAGAAGCCGGAGTAGGCGTTGTGCAGGGCGGAGGAGGAGGAGACGACGCCGTTGATCTCGCAGTTGTCGAACGTGCAGATCAGGTTCTGGCCCCACCAGGTCATGCCCTCGCCCGTCGTGGAGACGGAGATGGAGTTGTAGATGTCGCCGTTCAGGGCGCTCTCGCCGCTGCAGTCGGCGAAGTCGATCTCGACGTCGTTCAGCATGCCCTCGATCTGGTAGCCGAGGTTCGAGAAGTCCTTCGTGTTGTAGTCATAGGGATCGTAGTCGGGGTCGGCCTCGACCGGGGCGGTGATATCAAGCGCCTCGGAGAAGTACCTGCTGCCCATGCCGGGGTCGTCGCAGGTGGCGAGCTGGGCGATGACGCCGGTCTCGGAGTTCAGGACAGAGTTCTCGACATAGATCGCGGGCGTGCACGCCTTCACGAGGATGGCCGCGCCGTAGGTGTTGAACACGGAGTCCTTGATGAGGGTGTAGCCGTCCTCGGCGTACACGGCGGAGGAGTTGTCGGTCGCGCCCGGGACATAGCGGACGTTGTTGGTCTTGTGGTACATCACGCCGTAGGTGCCGGTGTAGGTGCAGCCGTCAAACGTGCCGCCGGCGGTCTCGTTCGCGATGATGAGGGCGTAGGTCGTGTTGTAGTGGCGGCCGTTCAGCGCCTCCACGCCGGCCTCGTAGGCGATGTCGTAGTCGTAGGTATCCTTCACATACTCGATCACGTCGGCCATTTCCTCGGACTCGATGGCGTCGCCGATGAGGCAGTTCGTGAAGGTGTTGTGGGTGGAGCCGATCGCGTAGGAGATGTAGCCGGAGGTGCCGGTGAAGTCAAGGATGCAGTCGTTGAAGTACATCTGGATGGTGTACTCGCCCCAGTTGGCGGGGCCGTCGACCGCGTCGGAGGAGACGACGCCCCAGCCGGAGGACAGGATGACGCAGTCGTTGTAGGTCGCGATGCCGGTGGAGGCCATGAGCTGCGTGCGCACCTCGGGCGTGGCCTCGATGCCGAGCATCCAGGGGCTGGAGCTCATGCTCATGCCGGAGGACTTCTCGTACATGGCCTCGCCGTTCTCGTCGACCGGGTTGCCGGCCACGATGATGCCGCCGTTGACGGTCAGCTCGGGCGGGTTGAGCAGGTCGTCGCCGCCGATGAACATGCCGTGGCGGATGATGCCGTGGGCGATGAACTCGTAGTTGTTCAGGGTGACCTTGGAGGTGCCGCCGGCCGCGACGCCCGCGCCGACGCCGGCGAAGTCGTTCGCGCCGTTGCCCTCGGCACGGATGACGAGGTTGTCGATCGTGACCTCGCCGGCGGAGGCGATGACGCCCTCAAAGTTCGCGTTGTGGGACTCGATTTTGACGCCGTCCTCGGTCTCCTGCACCGCCGCGAGGACGGAGAGCTCCTCGTTGAGGCCGTTCTCGTCGTAGTACAGCGCGGTGCGGTAGGCGGAGGCGTAGCCGTCCACGAACGCGGGGATCTGACCGGTGACGGTGAAGACGACGTCCTCGTACACGCCGTTCAGATCGGCGGGGTTGACCTCGACGCCGCCGACGGTGACGGTGAGGTAGCCCTCGGCCGCGCCGTAGGTGCTGCCGTCGAACGCATAGGAGTCGTAGGCCGCGCTCTCGGTGATGACGATGTCGACCGACTCGCCGGAGGTCTCACCGGAGGCGGACGCGGTGATGACGCCGAAGGCGGCGAAGCGTTCGGCGTTCACGTCGTACTCCTCGGAGGCCGCCATCGCGCCGAGGGACAGCAGCATGCACAGGGAGAGGGCCAGGGCCAGAAGCCTGCTGATTTTCTTCATGTGGGTTCATCCTTTCTGACTTTTGCAGGTTTCGCTCAAGGCAGCACCGCGCAAACAGGAGGCGCACGTCGCAATCCGCACAATCCTGCCGCGCGGCGTTGCCTTAACAAAGCGTTATAAACATGATACTACGCATAAGGGGAACTTTCAAGCGGAAAATGCCCGGTTGAAACCGGCACATTCCATAGATTTCACCCCTTCGATTGGTTGGTATTCACAAATCGTCACCCGCCCTGCCGCAGGCGGACAGACGAATATCCGC
>CAJOFW010000004.1:0-33009 GCA_905234005.1 uncultured Oscillospiraceae bacterium | reverse complement strand
GAGACGGCGGTGACGTGCTCGAGGGCCATCAGCGAGCTGATGAGATTCTGGTGGCGGCGGGTTTTGACCTCGATCGCGAAGTGGACGCTGTCGCTTGTGACGTTGCGGGCGCGGACGTTGTAGCGGCGGCAGTTCTCGCTCACGACGCTCAGAATCGCGTCCTCGGCGTAGGCGTCGGCGTTCACGATGAGCACGAGCGCGTCGGGGCTTCTCTCGCGGCCATACAGCACGAGCACGACGATCGTGAGGACGACGGAGGCGATGACCGCGATCATCGCGAAGCCCGCGCCGCAGATGATGCCGACGCTGATCGACCAGAACAGAAACACGAGATCCATCGGATCCTTGATGGCTGTGCGGAAGCGGACGATCGACAGCGCGCCGACCATGCCGAGGGACACGACGATGTTCGACTGAATCGTGAGGATGATGGCCGAGGTGATGACCGCAAGCTCGATCAGCGCGACGTTGAAGCTGCGGCTGTAGAACGAATTCTTGTTGGTGAGGCGGTAGAGGATGAAGATGTACACGCCCAGCACCGCCGTGATGCCGATGCACAGGAAAATGGTGACGATGTCGATGTCGCTGGCGGCGTAGCCCTCCAGAAACGCTCTCTCGATGACCGATTGCAGATCCATGCTGATTCTCCTCCCGGATGATGATCGAATAGTTGCGAATGAAATGCGGCCGGGCACGGCTCACATATGGAACCGGCGGCACATATAGTATTTGGAAAACGCGGTCCAGGTGAGACCGTCGAGCGTGAGGACGTCCCGGATGAACCGGGGCAGCGCCTCGTCCCATTTGACCTCGAGCACGCAGTGCCCGGTCGGGAGCACGGGCCGCTGGGCATAGCCGCCGGTGAGAAAGCGGCCGACGTCGTTTGACGACGTGAGGCGCCGGTCGAACGTGACCCGGACGTTGCCGCCCTCGTAGACGAAGGGGATGCGCTCATATGTCACGATGACCTTCGGCGCGAGGCCCCGCCGGAACAGCTCGGTGAGAAGGGCCTTCTTAATCGGCGGCGCGTCGGGGGAAACCGGCGGCGTATCGCCGGCGAGCAGTGCGCGGCATTCGCCCTCCGTGAGTGAGCAGGACTCCTTGAGGCACATACCCCGGCGCTTGCTCTTTTTCTCGAGCGTGAGCCGGCCGGTATCGCTGTTGTAGTACCGGATGCGGAATTTCGAGCGCGGGTCGGTGCCGGCGAGGTTCTCCTCGAGGCACGTGTCACGCAGGTCGTCGAAGTAGGCGCTGCGGATGAGGTAGCTTCCGTCGGAGCGGACGTGCGGGTCGGGCCGGAGTATGGCGGCGGTGCGGACGCGCAGAATGCCCTCCTGCCCGGCGTCGATGAGGTATTTGTATTCGTGCCGGTATCTGCTCATACGATGCACCCGCGTTCGATGCGCACACTGCCCGCGACGTCGTACACGTCCACCACGGCGCGGCAGTGGATCGTGCAGCCGTAGATATAGAGGTCGCCCCGGCTCGCGGCGAACGCGTACCGGCCCGCGATGATCGTCAGCTCCCCGCCGGCGACGACGATGCTGCCCCGGCCGTCTGTGCCGGTCTTTGTCGTGCGGAAGCCGTACTTCTCGGCCGAGACGGTCAGCGTGCCGCCCTCCACGAGGATGCCGTCCGTACCGTGCACGCCCGTGCGCCTGCAGGTGACGCGGATGTCGCCGTCCAGGATCTTGAGCACGTCCCGGGAACGCAGCCCGTCCTTGTACAGGCCGGTCACGTTCAGCGCGCCCGTGCCGTTGAACGTCAGGTCGCACACGGAGAAGACGCAGGCCTCGAGCTCGGCGGCGGCGCGGTAGTCGCCGGAATCGCTCAGCGTGCTCTCGGTACCGGGCAGGAGCGTGACGACGACCTTGTCCGCCGCGTCGACCCGGACGGCGGGGCCGTCCGGGGAGGTGATCGTCACGCCGTCGAGAAAGAGGTGCACGGTCTGCTCCGGCGCGTTTATCCGCAGCGTGCCGTCGAGCCGGCCGGAGAGGATGTAGCCGCCGCCCTCGTCGATCCGGCATTCGCCGTCGTACCGGGACAGGTCGAGCGCGGCCGCGCCGGCGCTGTCGTCGGATCGGTCGGCGGCGGTGACGGCAAGGCGGGGCAGGCTCTCCGTCAGCGCCGCCTCCGTGAGAGGGACGGCCGGCGTCCGGGCGCTCTTCGCGTCGTGTGCGCGGCCGACGCCCCAGCAGAGCGCGAGCACGGCGCACAGCGCGAGCAGGAGCAGCAGCCGTGCGGCGCGTCCGCGCCATACCGAATCACTGGCTGTTGAAGATCGCATGGATCGTAACGCCTCCTTGTCCGAAGGATACCTCCACCGTCGAGCCGGAGACGGGCCTGCCGTTGATCTCCCAGCCGGCGAAGGTATAGCCGGGATTGGCGTTGGCCGTGACGGTGACGGGATAGTCGGTGAAGTATTCGCCCGACCACGGGCTGCCGTCCGGCTCCGGCGTGACGGTGTTGAGGGTGACCGTCCCGCCGTCCGGGTCGCTGACCGTGAGCGTCACGGTTCCCAGCGTGCCCGAAAGACCGAACTCCTCCGCGACGTACGGGACGATACAGTCGGCGCGGTTTTCCAGGAATTCGGCGTACGCCTCGGCGCTGCTGTCGAGCCGGGCGAGCAGGGGGCGGTACGTATCGGCCCGGAACCGCGTGTTGACGATGTCCATAAACGTCGTGACGAACGAACGGCAGAACGTCCCGTTCGTCCGGAGCGCGGCGTAGATGGGCCACTCGGTGATCGGGGAGAGCTGGTAGACGCCGTACATCGTGAACGGGTTGATCTCCCACGGGTTTTCGACCGTGAAGGCCGCGTCCAGCGAGGCCCAGTTCAGGTCGAGGTCGTACAGGCCCCAGCGCCAGCGGGTGTCGCCGTACGCGTCGTCCTCCGCGACGACCGTGTGCCAGAGGTAGTTGTTCCACTGCTCCTGATAGTCCACGTCCGCCATATAGATTTGTATGCAGCTCGCGTCGATGAAGCTCTGGATATCGACGATGTCGTTGAACTGTGCGTAGGCCGCGTCATCGGACAGGTCGTTCCGGGCGAGGAACTCATAGATGGCGGAGTAGGGGTTCCCGCCCTCGAGGGCGTCGTCGGTGACGTCGCCGTTTTTCACGATCGCCACGTTGTCCTCGCTGACGCCGTAGAGGTTCGTGAAGAGGTGCTCCGCGGCCTTCTCGTAGAGGTAGGTGTTGTACCAGTATTCGCCGTCGAGAAATACGGCGGCCCGTGTGAACGGGATGCTCAGCACGTCCCGGCCCTCGGCGATGAGCTGCGCGAACGCGTTCATCGCGCCGGCGCGCAGCACGAGGGAGTGGGCCTGACCGTCGTCAAAGATCGGCTCGTCGAAATAGCGGCTGCCGCTGTATTCCTCCCGGGCGAAGATCGAAAAACGCTTGCGGTGGGAGGCGCGGGAGCCGTGGCCCTGGATGCGGATGCCCGCGAGCTGGTTGATATAGCGGCTGCCGTTTCGGAAAAGCTCGAAATTCGCCTCCCGTTCCCACTCGATGCCGCTCTGCTCGTAGTTGGGAAGAGGGATGTCCCCGACCCTGACGGTCTCTCCGGCGAGGACGCGCTCGTAATACGCGTCGTAGTCCGCGCCGGTGACGTAGATGCCGTACTCGTCGTCAAACAGGTCGTAAGGGTCCGCGACGAGGGATACGACCGTGGCTTCCCGCAGGGCGTCGAGGCCGATGAAATAGGTCTTTGTGACGACGTCGCTCGTCCTGCCGTCGGCGTCCACGGCGACGGCGCGAACGACGAACGCCTTCATGACCGGGTCGTTCTCCGTCCCGTCGTCCGCCTCCGCGGACAGATAATCCGGCGTCACGTTTTCGATGGAACGGTAGCGATCCGGCTCGGCGCTGCGGTCATAGACGCGGATCCCGTCGGCATAGAGCGCGGAATCGGCGGTGGGCGTCGAGCAGTCGAGCGTGTAGTGGATCGTAAGTCCCGGATTCGCGGACAGGGACAGCCGGAACTCGCTGCCGTAGAAGCCGCTGTCCCGTGAAAATACCGGGGCGGGCACGGCGGCATCGCCGTCCGACGAGAGCGTCACGATCTCCCAGGCTTCGCCGCTGCCGTCGGCGTCGGCGCGGAGGACGTACAGCTCATCCTCGCCGAGGGCGGGCAGCGTCACGCTGTCGAGAGCAACGCCCGCGCCGTTCATGAGCCAGACGGTCGAGCCGCCGCCGGGGGAGAGGTCGACGCCGCGATCGTAGTCCATGGCGAGGGTCGCCGTGCCGCCCGCCGGGACGGACACGTCGGCAAACGGGTACGCCGTGGGGTCGTTCTCGTCGTCGGTGAGGTACAGGAGCCGGGCCGTGCAGTCGAGCGGGCCGTCGTTCCGGACGATGACGCGGCTTTCGTCGCGTTCGGCGTCGGTACCGGCCGCCTCCGTCGTCCGGCGGCATACGCCGGCGATGCGGAGCGACTCAAGGCTGTGATACGCCGTCCCGTGCGCCAGAAGGAGGAGCGAGGCAAAGAACGCGCAGCTCAGAAGCAGGACACGGCGTCCGACGGCGGTGAGCCGAAGCCAGCTGTCGCGGTAATACGGGTCGAAAAGGGAGATTCGCAGCGCCTCGATCAGGTAGAGGTCGCCCTCGTCCGCGAAGCCGGTGTCAAGCCCGTGCGTGTACCGCAGACGCAGCGACGAGAGGAAAAACCGTCCGATGACGCCGATCAGAACCGCCGCGCACGCGGCGACGGCGTCCGACGTCGCGACCGAGGCAAGCTCCTGCGCCGTGCAGCCGAGGGAGAGGACGGAGAGAAGCCTTCCTGTTATATGAATTGTATGGAAATGCGCGGCGTCCGCGATGACAAGCGCGAGAAGATCGCACACGGCGCCGGCGGCAAGACACACAGCCCGCTCCGGAACCGAGGGCTTCAGGCCGTGCTCCGTCGGCAGCGTGAGGATGAGAACCGGCGTGATCGCAAAGGGGAGAAGCTGCGCGAGAACGAGAACGGCGGCCAGCGCCGTGAGAGCATGAGCCATTCGTCACAGCTCCTTTCCTTTTTAATCGTTCACGGCGGAAAGCCGTTCCCTGACAGTATAGCAGATAATCCCCGTTTTTCAATAATCAATTTTTCAAACGCCTCCGAGCGGCCCGGCATTTGGCCGGATCCACACAAAATTGTGTGGTTTCCACAATAAAAATGGGTATGATTTGGGGAATTTACCGCTTGCAAATTAACAAACGATGTGGTACTATACAGTCACAAGGTGAAAGGCCTTTTAGATAAAAGGCAAAGCCGATCAGGCAGAAGAGAGAGTAGCCCGACGACACGAGACGAGAATTGAGATGTCGGACGTGGGATTCAACAAGCTGCTGGCGGCGAACAATCGAACGAAAGAGAGGTAACCAATGATGTTAGATAATAAGAATTCAGAGAAGTGACCCTTGATCGTGTGGGAAACAGAGACGATCAAGGGTCACTTCTTGTATATACTGTCCGCGAAGTGATGACGCGCCCGTGGGGGCGTGTTTTTTTATGCCGTGAAATGCGGCCGTGCGATATCGCTGTGAAGCTTTACGCCGCGGAAAGGCGTCACAGAATCACCGAACACAGAATCACAAAATCCGCACGCGATACCGTCCGAGCCAGTAATTGAGCTGGAGCATATAGGCGATCGTCTGCGGCGTGGTCATGAGCTGGCCGTACCACGGCTCGGCCCGGTCATCGTTCAGGAGCGATTCGAGCGCGTCGCGGCGTACGAGCCGGAGGATCGGGGCGTCGGGATCGTCGAGCACAGCCCGCAGCCGTGCGGACACCTCGTTCAGATACGACGGGTTGTGCGTCTTGGGATACGGGCTTCCGCCAGAGCACCTCATCCGGCAAAAGCCCCCGAGCCGCCTCCCGCAAAAGCCCCTTCTCCCGATGGGCGTAGTCCTTCAGCTCCCACGGGACGTTGTAGAGGTATTCGGCGATGCGGTGGTCGCAGAAGGGGACGCGGACCTCGAGGGCGCTGTACATGCTCATACGATCCTTGCGGTCCCGTTCGGCGGTTTATCCACGAGCGGGGCGTCGAAAAAATCGACCAGCGGCGGCCGGCCCTTTTGTATGACGATTCCGCGTATGCTCCGCTTCCAGAAAAGCCGTCTGCCCCCGGCGGACAGCCCGTCGTATACCTCTCTCCAATGGGGCGGCAGCTTATCGTCCGGCGCGGCCTCGGACGCGGCCGGCGGCCGGGACGGATGATCGTCCGCCGTCTCATCCGCCTCCGTCTCCGACGCGAGGGCGGCGCGGAGAGGGGCGGCGCGGCGGTCGTAATCCTCACGGGTGATCTCGCCGTCGATGTACAATTCCAGCAGCCTCGCAAGCCGTGCCGCCGTCCGGCTGCGTTCCGTCGCCGCACTGCAATGCGCCGTCTCCGGCGCGGGGGGCAATTTGACGGCGCGGCAGCGGACGTCGTACCGGTCGAGCGCCGGCGCGAGCGTTTCGAGAAGGTATCGCTCGAGCTTCTCCTCGTTGACGTGGCACCCCTCGGCGCAGCGGGCGGCGTCACGGGCGTGGTTTTCGCAGCGGTAGTATTTGACGAGCCTGTGCGCGGACGGCACGGCGGCGGAGGAGAGACGACCCCCGCATGCGGAATACGCGCCCCGCCGCCGGCTTGCGGACACGGCGGGCGGCGTTCGCGTCGATGTGCCCGGCCTGCGCCGGCGTCAGGTAGGCGGGGCAGGGCACGCCGTGGGCGTCGCCGCGATAGACCGGGCTTCGGAGGATGCGTCCGGCGTGGGAGGCGGTCAGGCGGACGCCGTGCCGTGCGGCCTCGGCGACGGCGTCGCGGACGCTGAGCGTATGCAGGTACGTCTCAAAGAACGCCCGCAGCCCCGGCTCCGTCCGCGTATCGACGGCGAATCGCTTGTCCCGGATGACGTAGCCGACCGGCGGGCGGCCGGTGACCTCGCCGCACTGCCTCTTGTACGCGGCGGCGGCGCGGATGCGTTCGGACGTGCGGTCGGCCTCGTCCTGGGCGACGGCGAGCATGATGTTGACCTTGAGGCGTCCGGAGGCCGTCTCCGTCTCGTAGTCCTCCCGGATGGCCCGCCAGCGGACGCCGTGCGCCTCCAGGATGGTCTGCACCTCGTAGTAGTCCGCGATGCTGCGAAACCAGCGGTCAAGCTTTGTGAATATGACAAGCTCGATCGTCCCGGCTTCGATGTCCGAGAGCAGACGCAGCATGGCCCGGCGCTTCGTATACCGCGCCCGTGCGGACAGGCCGGCGTCGTTGTACACGCCGGCGAGCGTATGGCCGTTTTTCTCGACCCAGGCCCGGCAGTCGGCCTCCTGCGCCTCGACGGATATGCCGCGCAGCTTCTGCTCCTGCGTCGATACGCGCACATAGATCGCGACGTTCACCGGTCGATTCCCCCTTTTTGTTCCATGCGCCGTTTTCGCGACCATCGCCCTGTTCTATGTATATCGCCCGCCGCGTAACGTTATGCGGGGGGTGACGGACATGGCGGCGGATACGGACAGGGCATGGGCGCGGTCGACGCTGACGGCGCTGTATGAGATCGCGGCGGCGGAGCGGGGGATGCGCCTGCGTTCCGTCGTTCTGCGTATGCGGGACGAAACTGCGGACGGCGGGGAAACGGAAATCCCCCCGGACGCCGGAGCGTCCGAGGGGACGGATTGCGATGTGATATGATGCGATGTGACGCGATTATCCGATCACCGGATCACTTATTCTTAATCGCGGCCTGCGCGGCGGCGAGGCGGGCGATGGGGACGCGGAACGGGCTGCAGGACACGTAGTCGAGGCCGACCTTGTGGCAGAACTCCACGGAGGACGGGTCCCGCCGTGCTCGCCGCAGATGCCGAGGTGCAGGTCCGGGCGCGTGGCGCGGCCGAGCTTGCAGGCCATCTCCACGAGCTTGCCGACGCCGATCTGGTCAAGGCGGGCAAACGGATCGTTCTCGTAGATCTTGCGGTCATAGTACGCGCCGAGGAACTTGCCGGCGTCGTCGCGGCTGAAGCCGAACGTCATCTGGGTCAGGTCGTTCGTGCCGAAGGAGAAGAACTCGGCCTCGGTGGCGATCTGGTCGGCGGTCAGGGCGGCGCGCGGGATCTCGATCATCGTGCCGACGAGGTACTTCATATTGGTGCCGGACTCGGCGATGAGCGCGTCGGCGACCTTGACGACGACGTCCTTGACGTACTTGAGCTCCTTGACCTCGCCCACGAGCGGGATCATGATCTCGGGGACGATGTTCCACTCGGGGTGCTTCGCGTTGACGGCGAGGGCGGCCTTGATGACGGCGCGGGTCTGCATCTCGGCGATCTCGGGATACGTGACGGCGAGACGGCAGCCGCGGTGGCCCATCATCGGGTTGAACTCGTGCAGGGAGGAGATGATCGCCTTGATCTGCTCGACGGTCTTGCCCTGGGCGTCGGCGAGGGCCTTGATGTCGGCCTCCTCGGTCGGGACGAACTCGTGCAGAGGGGGATCGAGGAAGCGGATGGTGACCGGACGGCCCTCCATGGCCTCGTAGATGCCCTCGAAGTCGGCGCGCTGCATCGGCTCGATCTTCGCGAGGGCGGCGACGCGCTCCTCGAGCGTATCGGAGCAGATCATCTCGCGGAAGGCGGCGATGCGGTCGGCGTCGAAGAACATATGCTCGGTACGGGTCAGGCCGATGCCCTGCGCGCCCAGCTCGACGGCCTTGGCGGCGTCCTTCGGGGTGTCGGCGTTCGTGCGGACCTGCAGGCGGCGGTACTTGTCGGCCCAGGCCATGATGCGGCCGAACTCGCCGGCGATCGTCGCGTCGACGGTCGGGATGATGCCGTCGTAGATATAGCCGGTGGAGCCGTCGAGGGAGATCGGGTCGCCCTCGTGGAATTCCTTGCCGGCGAGGGTGAATTTTTTATTCTTCTCGTCCATGACGATGTCGCCGCAGCCGGAGACGCAGCACTCGCCCATGCCGCGGGCGACGACGGCGGCGTGGCTCGTCATGCCGCCGCGGACGGTCAGCACGCCCTCGGCGGCCTTCATGCCCTCGATATCCTCGGGGCTTGTCTCGAGGCGGACGAGGATGACCTTCTCCTTGCGGGCCTTCCAGGCCATCGCGTCCTCGGCGGAGAAGACGATCCTGCCGCAGGCGGCGCCGGGGGAGGCGCCGAGGCCCTTGCCGATCGGGGTGGCGGCCTTCAGGGCGGCGGCGTCAAACTGCGGGTGCAGCAGCGTGTCGAGGTTGCGCGGGTCGATCATGAGGACGGCCTCCTCCTCGGAGACCATGCCCTCGTCGACGAGGTCGCACGCGATCTTGAGGGCGGCCTGCGCCGTGCGCTTGCCGCTGCGGCACTGGAGCATATAGAGCTTGCCGTTCTCGACGGTGAACTCCATGTCCTGCATATCGCGGTAGTGGTTCTCGAGGATGCCGCAGACCTTGACGAACTCGGCGTATGCCTCGGGGAACTTCTCCTCCATCTGGGAGATGGGCATCGGCGTGCGCACGCCGGCGACGACGTCCTCGCCCTGGGCGTTCGTGAGGAACTCGCCCATCAGCACCTTCTCGCCGGTGGCGGGGTCACGCGTAAACGCGACGCCGGTGCCGGAGCCGTCGTTGAGGTTGCCGAAGACCATCGGCATGACGTTGACGGCGGTGCCCCAGGAGTAGGGGATGTCGTTGTCGCGGCGGTAGACGTTGGCGCGGGGGTTGTCCCAGGAGCGGAAGACGGCGCGGATGGCCTCGTAGAGCTGTACCTTCGGGTCGGCGGGGAAGTCCTCGCCGATCTGCTTTTTGTATTCGGCCTTGAACTGGCCGGCCAGATCCCTGAGGTCGGCGGCGGTCAGCTCGACGTCGAACTTGACGCCCTTCGCGGCCTTCATCTCGTCGATCAGCTCCTCGAAGTACTTCTTGCCGACCTCCATGACGACGTCGGAGAACATCTGGATGAAGCGGCGGTAGGAGTCGTATACGAAGCGCTCGAACTTGGGGTCGGGGTTGCCGGCGATCATCGCGGCGACGACCTCGTCGTTCAGGCCGAGGTTCAGGATGGTGTCCATCATGCCGGGCATGGAGGCGCGGGCGCCGGAGCGGACGGATACGAGCAGGGGGTTCGTGAGGTCGCCGAACTTCTTGCCGTTGAGCTTCTCCATTTCCTCGACGGCGGCGGCCACCTGCTCCATGATGTCGTCGCCGATCTGGCGGCCGTCGTCATAGTAGCGGGTGCAGGCCTCGGTTGTGATGGTGAAGCCCTGCGGAACGGGCAGGCCGATGTTGGTCATCTCGGCCAGGTTCGCGCCCTTGCCGCCCAGAAGCTCACGCATGGTCGCGTTGCCCTCTGAGAACATATAAACGTACTTCATGGAATGGTCCTCCTTGTGAAATTACCTAAAAAACACAATCCCGCGAAAAAGTTGTTTATTTTCGTTGAATAGTGTGGTATATATAGAGATGGCTTAGCTGCTCTCTATTAAATGTCATCCGATTCTATTTGTCAAGTACATTTTTGCCTGTTAAGCCCACACATTCCAAAGATTTCAGGAAGGTGACGCCAAATGCTGGCTGCGGAACGCAGAAATCAGATCATGGAGGCGCTGCGCCGCGACGAACGCGTGCTCGTCGGGCCGCTTGCCGAGCGCTTTGAGGTCTCCGAGGAGACGATCCGCCGCGACCTCGCGACGCTCGAGCAGCTCGGTCTCGCCGTCAAGTGCTACGGCGGCGCGACGCTCGCCGACAACCGCAACGCACCGCCCTTCAAGGTGCGCAAAAAGCTCAACGTCGAGGAGAAGAAGACCGTCGCCACACTCGTGGCGCAGATGGTGGACGACGGCGATTTCCTCATGCTGGACGACACGTCCACGTCCTACTTCGTCCTGCGCGCCCTCCACGGGAAGAAGGGGCTCACGATCGTGACAAACTCAATCGAGATCCTGTTCGAGCTGTCCAGCCTGCACGAGGACTGGAAGGTGATATCCACGGGCGGCAACGTCAACATCGACGTGTTCGCCTTCTTCGGCCGGCAGGCCGAGGACACGGTGCGCTCGTTCCATGTGGACAAGGCGATCATATCCTGCACCGGTCTTGACCGCCAGGGCCACTTCACGGAGGCCGGCATCGAGAACGCGAACGTCAAGCAGGCGATGATGGAGTCCTCCAAGGAGACGATCCTCGCCATCGACAGCCACAAGTTCGACAAGACCGCGTTCATCTCCGTCGGCGACGTGAGCGACGTGTCCTGCGTCGTGACGGACAGAGACCCCGGCCCGCAGTGGCGGGAATTTCTGGCGGAGCAGGGCGTGCGTCTCATCTGCGCCGACCGGGACACATTATAGTAATAACTTATAATAATAACACAAACCTGAAGGAGGCTTTGATTCTATTATGTTCAACCAGCAGGAAATCAGACAGGCGCGTCTGAACGCCTTCGACGGCCTCGCCCTGAACGAGCGCACATACAACCTCGTCATCGGCGCCGTCGTGCTCTGGGGCCTCGGCCTCAACTGGTTCATGGCGGCGGGGCCGCTGGCCGGGGCCATTATGACGCTCAGTCCGCTCGCGATCATCATCATCTACCTGATCGGCAGCCTCGGCGGCATATTCATCGTCTACCGCAGCGACGTGCCGGCGGTCAGCTTTCTGGGCTTTACGGTTCTCGCGCTCGCGATGGGTCTTCTGCTCACGTACTACCTCGCGTTCTTCACGCAGGGGACGATCGTCGCCGCCGTCCGCATCACGGCGATCACGACGGCGGTCATGCTGATCCTCGCCGTGCTGTTCCCGCAGTTCTTCCTGAGCCTTGGCCGGACGCTGTTCATCGCGCTCGGGGCGTGCCTTGCGGTGTCGCTCGTGTGCGGGCTGCTGCTCCGGATGGATATGGCGTGGCTCGATTACGTCGTGGCCCTGATCTTCTGCGGCTACATCGGCTACGACTGGTCGCGGGCGCAGATGTTCCCCAAAACCCTCGACAACGCGATCGACAGCGCAGCGGACATCTACGTCGACATCATAAACCTCTTCATCCGCGTCCTCTCGATCCTGGGGCGGAATCAGAACAGAAGCGGCGATTGATCGATACAGCGCCAACTGACACAAAGCAAATGCCCCGCCGGCCGGCGGGGCATTTGCGTTATGGAGCTATCCCCCGATGAAGGCTTCGCTTCGTTACCGGGCGCAAACCTTGGTATCGCTGCCTTTTGGAAGCGAGTACAAAGTTCTTTTTGATACTTTTTCTTTCAAGAAAAAGTATGGAGCGGTATGATTATTCCGTCTCGCCGGCGGGGTGGAGCCGGGACTCGATGTAGTCGCGGACGCTGTCGCGGTCGATGTTGAGGGCGACGGCCAGCTCGCCGAAGAGCAGATCCTCCGCCCGCTCCATATAGCGGCGGTCGACCGCGCCGAATTTCAGCTTGGCGTCCTCGCGTTCCCGCTTTTTGCGGTAGGTGGACATCGTCAGCCGCAGAAGGCTCATGCAGTCGTGACGCATAAGCTCGGCCTTGTAGTGACTCTCGAGCTGCTGGAGATTCTGGTTGTGGTAGGCCTCGACCTCGATGGTGGGGATGCGGTCGATGAGACTGATCGCCTCGTCGCGTGTGATGACCGGGCGAATGAAGACCTTGCCGTTCTCCACCGGGGTCGTGATCGTCCCGGACTGATAGAGCGGCGTCAGCACATAGTAGAGCTTCTCCGGCTCGGTTCGATTGAATTTCTTTGCGATGATCTCGGTTACGCGGCATACGCCGGTCCCGCCGTACAGGACAAGCTCTCCGACTTCAAACACGGTCATGACACTCCCTTTCTGTTTATTTGCGCTGTGTGATCGGTTATCTGCGCTGTGTTATTCGCGTTCTGCGTGATCGGAGGGTAGAAAAACCCCAAACTACCAGCATTATATCATATAAATAAAGAAAATGTAAGCGTTATTTTTTTAACTTTTATCGCGTCGTGTCCGCGCTCATGGATAATTTGCGCTGCCGTCCAGAAGCGTCTGCATGAACCAGTCGGTGTTGAGCCGCATCATCTCGCGCATACGGCGTTCCGTGGGGCTGTCGCCGGGCAGGACGTCGGCGTCGGCCACGGTTTTGCGCCAGCGCTCCAGGACGTATTCACGCGGGTCGACGCCGCGAAGGTGCTCCGGCAGCAGGAACCCGGCGCGGTACGCGGTGGACTGCGCCCACGGGAAGCCCTCCGCCGAACGGATCGCCTCGTCCCGGTACCACGGATACCCGCCGAACAGCTCGTCGGCGCACTCGCCGGACAGGGCGACCGTGACGTGCTCGCGTATGCGTTTGCAGAACGCGAGAAGGGAGGCGTCGACGTCGCTCATGCCGGGCAGATCGCGGGCGTCCACGGCCTCGTACAGGGCGTCGGCCAGCTCGTCGGTGTCGAGCGTGACGAGGACGTTGTCGCAGCCGAGCCAGTCCCGAAGGCCGGGGATGAAATCCGCGTCGGTGTTCGGCTGGAATTTCCCGGCCTGAAAATACGCCCGGTTGTCCCGGTAATCGACCGAGAACGTCCGCAGCCTCCCGCCGCGCTCGTTCATGACCCGGTTCGCGACGGCGCTGATGATGCCGGAGTCCAGCCCGCCGGACAGGAACGTCCCGAGCGGCACGTCGGACACGAGCTGGCGCTCGATGGCGTCGGTCACGAGCCGGCGCACATGATCGACCGTGTCGGCGGCGCTCTCCGTGTGGGGGGCGGCGGTCAGACGCCAGTAGCGGCGGATATGCAGGCCGTCCCCGTCATAGTATCCGCAGCAGGCCGGCGGCAGCTCGTTCAGCCCCCTGAACACGCCGCAGCCCGGCGTGCGGCCCGGCCCGGTCAGCAGAAGCTCAAGCACCGCGTTCTGATCCGCCTCCGCCTCCACCCACGGGTGGGCGAGAAGCCCCTTCAGCTCCGACGCGAACAGAAACGCCCCGTTCCGTTCGGCGTAGAAAAACGGCTTGACGCCCATCCGGTCCCGGGCGATGAACAGCCGCCTCTCGTCGCGCTCCCAGATCGCGAACGCGTAGATGCCGTTGAGCCGGTCAAGGCACGCGTCGCCCCAGCGAATGTACGCCTTTAAGAGCACCTCGGTGTCGGAGCGGCCGGTGAAGCGAAAGCCCGCCCGGATCAGCTCGCTTCGTATCTCGTCGGTGTTGTACAGCTCGCCGTTGTACACGATGACATAGCCCCGGCCCTCGTGTACGGCGCTCATCGGCTGCATCCCGTTCTCGCGGTCGATGACGCACAGGCGGTTGTGAAACAGCGCCGCCGTATGTGTGTAGTAAGCGCCGTGCTGGTCCGGGCCGCGGCCTGCCATGCTGCGCTTCATATCCCGGAGATCCAGCTCGCGCACGTCGTGATGATAGTCGATCATGCCTGCGATGGAACACACGATAAATCACCTCATCCTCGCAATTTGCCCATACCCGCCGCACGGACGGGTATGGGCTGTTTTTGTCCCGCTCCAGTATATGCCGCGCCGCAAATCGCGCCACAGGGCGGCGAAGGCGGCGGCGATGGCGGCGGCGGGGCGGAGGGGATGGCAACGAAAACGAACAGAACCGGGCCGGAAATGTCAGCTTTGGTTGGTGGACGCCCGCCGCCGCGGGCGGTATCATCGGAGACGACAACAATAGTTGCAAAGGTGGGAATTGTATGAGAAAATACTGGCTTGACAATATTCGAAGCGTCACGGTGCTGCTCGTGGTCGTCTACCACGTCTTCTATCTGTTCAACGCCGTGGGCGTCCCCGGCGGCATCGGGAGCTTTTTCGACAAACAGCCGTGGGACGCCTACTGCACGTTCGTTTACCCGTGGTTCATGTTCCTGCTGTACGCCGTCGCCGGCATGAGCGCCCGGTACGCGCTCGAGGGGCAGTCGGACAGGGCGTTTATGCGGGCCAGAACGGACAGGCTGCTCGTGCCGTCGACGCTGGGGCTTTTTCTGTTTCCGTCGATCATCGGGTACATCTACATCCGCCTCGGCGGCGCGATCGAGCAGATTCCGCCGGCGCTGGTGTATCCGATCAGCGTGCTGTCGGGCGTGGGGCCGCTGTGGTTTCTGCATGTGCTGTATCTGTTCTCGTGGCTTCTGACGCTCCTGCGGCGGCTTGCCGTGACGGAGCGAATTTACGCTGCGGGGGAGCGGGTGAACGTGTGGGTACTCGCTGCGTTCGCGCTGCCGGTGTGGGGCTCGGCGCAGATACTGAATCTGCCGGTTCTGACGACGTATCGCTTTGGTATCTACCTCTTCGCGTATCTGGCGGGCTATTTTGTCCTGTCGCACGAGGCGGTGCAGGAGCGGCTGACGGGGGCGCGGCGGGGGCTTCTGATCGCGGCGGCGGTCGTGGGCGCGGCGTACAACGTCCGGTTCTACGGGCAGAATTTCGCGGACGATACGGTGCTGCGCCACCCGCTGACGAATCTGTGGCTGTGGCTCATGACGCTCGCGATCCTCGGCTGCGGCCGGGCGTGGGGGAATCGCACCGGACGCATAGCGTCGTTTCTCGCCCGGACGGGCTTCGGCGTGTATATCACGCACTACGTCATGGAGCTGTGCCTGTGCCTCGCGCTGCGGCGCACGGGGCTTCCGGTGTGGCTCATATACGCGCTGGCCGTCGTGTGCGGCTATGCGCTGAGCGTGGCGGCGTATGAGCTTCTGCGGCGGGTGCCGGTCGTGCGGTATCTGTCGTTCGGCATACGAAAAAACAGGGAAAGCGATAAGAACAGGGAAAGCGATAAGAACAGGGAAAGCGATAAGAACAGGGAAAGCGATAAGAATAAGGAGAGTCGATCGAATGTTCCATGAAAACCTTGCCCGCCTCCGCAGGCTCCGGCAGATGACGCAGGAGGAGCTTGCCGAACGCGTCGGCGTGTCGCGGCAGGCGCTGGCGAAATGGGAGGCGGGGGAGACGACGCCCGACATCGAAAAGAGCCGCGTCATTGCCGAGGTGTTCGGCGTGTCGCTGGACGATCTCGTAAATTATGAGCCGGACGAGGCGTTCGGCCTCGCCGTCCCGCCGAAGGGCAGGCACCTGTTCGGCGTCGTCACCGTCGGCGACAAGGGGCAGATCGTCATCCCCGCCCGGGCGCGAAAGCAGTTTTCGATCCGTCCGGGCGACGAGCTTGTCGTGCTCGGGGACGAGGCGCAGGGGCTGGCCCTGCTCAGAGCGGACGACTTCATGGCCATGGCCGAGGCCATCCGCAAAAGCATCGCCGACGGCGAACGGGGATAAAACAGAGCGGGGACGGCTCCCTGACACGTCGTATGTGTCAATGGGAGCCGTCCCTGACGGTATGGGTATGGTTTCGAAAGATACTCGCTTTATCCGTTGTGCGTCAGCGCCTTGGCCTCGCGGGCGGCGCGGAACTGCTCGATCATCATCGGGGCCACCTTGAACAGGTCGCCGGTGATGCCGTAGTCGGCGATCTCGAAGATCGGGGCGGAGGGATTCTTGTTGACGGCGATGATGCAGCCGGAGTCCTGCATACCGGCCTTGTGCTGGATCGCGCCGGAGATGCCGAGGGCGATGTAGAGCTTCGGATGGACGGTCTTGCCGGTCTGACCGACCTGGTGGTCGGCGGAGAGCCAGCCGGAGTCGATCGACACGCGGCTGCCGCCGAGTACGCCGCCGAGCACGTCGGCAAGCTCCTGTCCGAGGGCGATGCCGCGCTCGACGTCCGCCGCGATGCCGCGTCCGACCGAGACGATCACGTCCGCGCCGAGCAGATCGACCATTTCACGGGCGGCCTTCACGACCTCGACGACCTCGGTGCGGATGTCGTCCTCCGCGAGTGTGAACGCGGGGCGGACGATCTCGGTTTTCGCGGCGCGGTCGGCGTCGAACGGGGCGCGGGTCATGACGCCGGGGCGCACCGTGGCCATGGCCGGACGGAAGCGGGGGCAGACGATCGTCGCCATCAGGTGGCCGCCGAAGGCCGGACGCGTCATCTTGAGGTCGTGCCCGAATTTCTCGTGCAGCTTGTCCTCGCCGATGCCCTTTTCGTCGAGCGTGGAGTTCCCGCGCAGGAAATCGACGTAGGTGGCGACGTCCACGTCCAGATGCGTACAGTCGGCGCACAGGCCGGTGTGAAGCCTCGCGGCGCAGCGGGGCGCGAGATCGCGGCCGATGTTCGTAGCGCCGAAGAGAAGGATCTCGGGCTTATACTGCGCGACGAGGTCGCAGATGAGCTTTGTGTGGGCGTCGGTCGTGTAGTCGTACAGCAGCGGGCTTTCGCAGACGTAGATCCTGTCCGCGCCGTAGCCGCCCAGCTCCTTTGCGAGGTGCTCGACGCCGTCGCCGAGCAGAACGCCGCACAGCTCGGTGTGAAGCTCGTCGGCGAGCTTCCGGCCCTCGCTGATAAGCTCGAGGTCGGTGCTCATAAGGGAGCCGCGGCGCTGCTCGCAGTAGACCCATACGCCGTGGAACTCGTCGGTATTGGTGTTTTGGAATTGAAGCTTGCTCATGATCGGCTCCCCCCTCACAGAATGTGCTTTGCCCCGAGCCGGGCGACGAGGTCGGCGACGGTGTTCTTGTCGGCGCCCTCGAGCATGACGCCCTCGCCCTTGAGCGGCGGGGTGAAGGACTTGGCGATGTTCGTCGGCGAGCCTTTGAGTCCGATGGTGTCCGGCTCGATCAGCGGCTCGTCCTTCAGATCCTCGTAGGTCAGGACGGTGACGGGCTTTGAATAACACTCCATGATGCCCGCGATGGACGCGTAGCGGGGAGGATTCAGCTCCTTGATGCAGGTGATGAGGCACGGCGTATGGGCCTTGACGGTCATGTAGCCGTCCTCGAGCATGCGGCGGACGGTGACGACGCCGTCCTCGACGGCGATGTCGCCGGCGTAGGTGATCTGCGGCAGATCGAGCTTCTCCGCGATCTGCGGGCCGACCTGGGCGGTGTCGCCGTCGATGGCCTGCCGGCCGCAGAGGATGATGTCGTCCGGGTCGACGCCGATGCGGCTCACGCCGGCGGCGACGATCTGGCTCGTGGCGAACGTGTCCGAGCCGCCGAAGGCGCGGTCGGAGATCAGATACGCCTCGTCCGCGCCCATGGCCAGCATATCGCGGAGCATACTCTCCGCGGCGGCGGGGCCCATCGTCACGACGACGACCCTGCAGCCGTATTTGTCCTTGAGCCGCAGACCGGCCTCGACGGCGCTTTTGTCGTCGTGGTTTGTGATGACCGGCATGGAGGCGCGGTTGAGGGTGCCGTCCTCGTTGACGGCGACCTTGCCGGAGGTGTCCGGAACCTGCTTGATGCAAACGATGATCTTCATGGCTGTGCTCCCTCCCCCGGCTCAGTTGACGCCGAGGTACTTCGCGATGACCATGCGCTGGGCCTCGCTCGTACCCTCGTAGATTTCGGTGATCTTCGCGTCGCGCATCATGCGCTCGACCGGATACTCTCTCGTGAAGCCGTAGCCGCCGAAGAGCTGGACGCAGCGGCGCGTCACGTCGCTGGCGGCCTCGGACGCGAAGAGCTTCGCCATCGCGGCCTGCAGGCTGTAATCCAGGCCGTTCTGCTTTGCGTCGGCGGCGGCGTAGACGAGGTACTGCGCGGCCTGCATTTTCGTCGCCATATCCGCGAGCTGGAACTGCGTCCACTGGAACTGGCTGATGCGCTTGCCGAACTGGACGCGTTCCTTCGTATAGGCGATGGCCTCGTCAATCGCGCCCTCGCCCAGGCCCAGCGCCTGCGACGCGACGCCGATGCGGCCGCCGTCCAGTGTGTGCAGGGCGATCTTAAAGCCCTGACCCTCTCTGCCGAGCAGGTTCTCCTTCGGGACGATGCAGTCCGTCATGACAAGCTCCGCCGTGGACGAGCCGCGGATGCCCATTTTCTTCTCCTCGCGGCCGATCGAGAAGCCGGGGAAGTCGCGCTCCACGATGAACGCCGAGATGCCCCGGTGGCCCCTGGATTTGTCCGTCATCGCGAAGATGACGTAGGTCGAGGCCGCGCCGCCGTTTGTGATGAATATCTTCGAGCCGTTTAATATGTAGTGGTCGCCGTCGAGTACGGCGGCGGTCTCGAGGCTCGAGGCGTCCGTGCCGGCGCTCGGCTCCGTCAGGCCGAAGGCGCCGACCCTGCGGCCGGTCAGGAGGTCGGGCAGATACCTCCGGCGCTGCTCCTCCGTGCCGAACTCGTAGATCGGCGCGCAGCAGAGCGAGGTGTGGGAGCTGACGATGATCGAGGTGGTGCCGCAGACCTTGCCGATCTCCTCGACAAGCATCGCGTAGGCGATCACGTCCGCGCCGCCGCCGCCGTATTCCTTCGGGAAGTACGCGCCCAGCATGCCAAGCTCGCCGAGCTTTTTGACGGTCTCCCAGGGGAAGCGCTCCTCCTCATCGACCTCGGCGGCGAGGGGTTTTATTTCGTTCTGGGCAAATTCCCGGAACATCTGCCGGAGCATCTGCTGCTCCTTCGTGAGCCTGAAATCCATATAAAGGGATCCTCCGTGTGCTGCTTTCTGATGTGTTGCGGGGATATTCTAAACTGAACAGACATTAATAAACATTAATCAAATCGGCATAATATAAGCCGCCAGACGCCATTATAGCATACTTTCAAAAAAGGTCAAGCAAATCAATGGCATCCCAAAGAAACAACCAGAAAGAGGCAGAATGAGGCGGATTGACGCGCAAAAAAGGCGGCGCGGCGTATTGCGCCGTGCCGCCCGGTAGGGGAAGCCTGGGATTACTTCATGCCGTTTTCGTAGGCCTCGATCATCTTCTTGACCATCTGGCCGCCGACGGAGCCGGCCTGACGGCTCGTCAGATCGCCGTTGTAGCCCTGCTTCAGGTTGACGCCGACCTCCCCCGGTGTTCCCACTGCCGCAAACAGCCGCAAACGATGCGGCGGGCGGCGGCGCTGGAGCCATTACGCGCCGTCGGGCGTCGTCGTATCGACCTCGCCGATGAAGCGGTAGAAGACGCGGACGCTCTGACGGAACGGCGTGCCGGGGTGGGTGGCGCGTTTTACGCCGTCGGGGTATATCTTCGGGCCGACCTCGATGCGTTCGACGAAGGTCAGGAGCGTGTCGCGGTCGAGCGTTTCGATGTGGGCGCAGCCGCGGGCGAGGGCGAGAAAGCGGGCGTAATTGTCCCGCGTTTTGTCCGCCGGGGAGGGGGCCGTCAGGGCCGTCAGCTCCGCCTTGAGCCCGGCGGATTCGCGCTCAAGCTCCGCCGTCATCCGGCGCAGCCGGTCGTCGTCGAGACGGCCCTCGGCGTTGTCCGTATAGAGGCGGGCGATGATTTTGTCGATGGTTCTCATCCGGGCCTCGGCCTGTTCGGCGCGGCGGCGTCTCGCCTCGCGGCTGTCGGCGCTGTCGAGGCGTTCGGCGGCCTCGCGGGCGATGGACGCGAGCGCGTCGTCGGAGAGGGCGAGAAGGCTGTTGAGATCGTCCCGCACAAGCGAAAGAAGATCGGCGTACTTCACCCGCACGCCCGTACACGGCGTCGGCAGGTCGCGCCGCTGGTGGGTGCAGGCGAGATACCAGTATTTCTCCCGTTCGCCCCTGTACACGGTGCCGCAGGAGCACAGCGCGTGACCGCAGAGGGCGCAGCGGGCGACGCCGGCGAAGATGCTCTTGCGCACCGGCCCGTGCCCTGCGGCGGCGGACGCGCCCCGGCCGAGGTTTCGGTGCGCCCGCTCGAACAGCGCCTCGGTGACGAGCGGGGGATGGGTGTTCTCCGTGACGGCCCAGTCCTCCCGGGGGACGGGGGTCTTTTTCTTCGACTTGACGCTGACCTTGCGGCTGCGGCCGAGCAGCGTATGACCGAGATACACCGGGTTTCGCAGTATCCGCTTGACCGTCGTGTAGTTCCACGCGTCCGACGCGCGCGCCGCGCCCTCGGGGGTGAAGTCGTCCCGGTACAGCGCCCGGTACTTGAGCGGCGGTATGATCCCGTCGGCGGTCAGGTCGAGCGCGATGCGCCGCGACGAATCGCCGCCGGCGGCCCGCTCGAATATGCGCCGCACGACCGGGGCCGTCGCCTCGTCCGGCGCAAGGCGGCCTCTGTCCTCGCGGCTCTTGCGGTAGCCGTAGGGCGGGCAGGCGCAATACTGGCCGTTCTCACGCTTGTTTTTGAGCACGTCCCGCACCTTGCGGGAGCCGTCGCGCAGATAGACCTCGTTCATCGCGAACTGGAACGGGGCCATGATGTTGTCACGCTCCGTGTCGAAGCTGTCTGCGATTGCGATGTAGCGGACGCCGTGCTCCGGGAAATACTGCTCGGCGTAGTAGCTCGCCTCCCGCATATCGCGGCCGAGCCGGGACAGATCCTTCGTCACGACCGTACCGGCCCCGCCCGCCTCCAGCGCCGTCATCATCGCCCGGAAGCCGGGGCGGTCGAAGTTGCCGCCGCTGTACCCGTCGTCGACGAACTCCCTGACGAGCGCGATGCCGTTTTCACGGCAGAAGCGCTCCACGATGGCGCGCTGGTTTGTGATGCTCGCGGATTCGCCCCGCCCCGCCTCCTCGTTCGACAGGCGCAGATAGGCAAATCCCCGTGTGCCGCCGTCGGTTCCCGTTCCGTCGGTTCCCGTTCCGCGGGCTTTCATTTTGTCGGTTCTCATGGGTTCCTCCTTTGCGTGAACCGACCCACGGCGCCCATTATACCGCACCCGTCTTACCGGCGTCAATCGCGGCGGCGTCCGCTTCCAGTCTTTCCCGGATCAGCGCCGCGACGCCGTTTGTCCCGGCGTAGACGCGGCCCAGCTCATACACGGCCTCGCCGATTCGGATCTCCTGTGTCTGCATACGATCACCTCACGGGTATTGTCGCCGGTGAAAGCGCATTTCATGCCGGGAGGGGACGGATATGCCGGGGGCGGGGGATGGCATCCGGGTATCGGGCGCAAAAATACCCTCTTTCGTCCAACGGTATCGGGCGACCTGAAGCGGTCAAAACGGTTGGCATACCTGACGAAAGAGGGTATCAAACAAAGGGAGATCACCCGGCGGCGTACAGCGCCGTGCCGGGACGGGGATGGCGATGGGAACCGGACGATATTATACCGCCCGTCCCGCCGCCCTGTCAACGGGGGGAGCGACGGATTGTCATACGAAATTCGGCCAGAGCTGTTTGGCCTCGTCGCGGAGGCGGTCGCGGTCGTCGGGGTGGGCGATGGCGATGAGGCGGGCGATCCGTTCGCTGACGGTCGCGCCCTTCAGCTTCGCCACGCCGTATTCGGTGACGATGCAGTCGACGTAGTTCCGGGGAATCGTCACCACCGCGCCGGGGGTGAGCATGGATTTGATCTTCGACTGGCCCTTCGCCGTCCGGGACGGGAAGGCAAGAATGCCCTTGCCGCCCTTCGACTCGAACGCGCCGTAGGCGCAGCAGAACGCCCCGCCGGAGCCGGATATCTGCCGGGGCCCGACGCTCTCGGAGCAGACCTGTCCGGTGAGGTCGATCTCCACGCAGGTGTTGATGGAGACGAAGTTGTTCTGCTTCGCGATGGTCATCGGGTTTATGTGCTCCGACGATTTGCGCGATACGCAGTCGGGCCGGCTCTGGATGAACTCATAGAGGTTCTCCCGGCCCTCCGCGAACGAGAAGACGTGGTTCTTGCGCCTTCCGGTGATGTTGCCGGAGAGGATGAGATCCATCATGGAATTGGTGAACATCTCCGTGTGGATGCCGAGATCGTTTTTGCGGCTCAGATACATGCCGACAGCGTTCGGGATGCCGCCGATGCCGAGCTGGATCGTGTCGCCGTCGGAGACGAGCTCCGCCACCGCCGCGCCGATGCGATCCTCCAGCTCCGTCGGCTCGATGGAGGGCAGATCCTGCTCGGTGCGGTCGGCCTCGAGGATGTACGTCACGGCGGAGAGCGGGATCGTCTGCCCGCCGCGGGCGTGGTGCAGATTGCGGTTGACCTCCACGACGAGGGGGAGATGGTTGTCGATCGCGTACTGGATCGACTCGCCCTCCTCGGTGTGGTTCATGCCCATGTGGAACACGCCGTTTTCGTCCATCGCGCCGACGCCGGTGTAGAACACGGTCGGCTTGTGGTACATGATCGCGGCTGTGTAGTAGTGGGCGAGGTCGGACGGCGTGTGGTCGATGAGGCCGAGGGGTTCGGATTCCCTGTAAAACGTCGGGCCGTAGAAATACGTGAGCATCTCCATGTGCCCCTTCATCGACGGCTCGTACATCACGGGGAAGTGGCCGGAGCGGCCCTTCCAGACCTTGACGTTTTCCACGTACGGGGCGCGCTCGTGCAGGTGCTCGAGGATGGTCAGCGGCTCGGTGTGGTTGTGGGTGGTGTAGACGATATCGCCGGAGTGGATGAGCGACAGGCACTGCCCGACCGTCGCGAGCTTGTCCTGATATTCCTTCTGGTAGTCGGTCATGGCGGGTACCTCAGAGCGTCTTCTTCGCGGCGCGGAAGCTGTCGATCATCAGCGGCACGATTTTGAAAAGATCGCCGGTGACGCCGTAGTCGGCGACCTCGAAGATCGGTGCCTGCGGGTTTTTGTTGACGGCGATGATGCAGTCGGAGTCCTGCATACCGGCCTTGTGCTGGATAGCTCCGGAGATGCCGAGCGCGATATACAGCTTCGGGTGCACGGTCTTGCCGGTCTGTCCGACCTGGTGGTCGGCGGAGAGCCAGCCGGAGTCGATCGCGACGCGGCTGCCGCCGAGTACGCCGCCGAGCACGTCCGCCAGCTCCTGTCCGAGGGCAATGCCGCGCTCCACGTCGGAGCCGATGCCGCCGCCGACGGATACGACCACGTCCGCGCCGAGCAGATCGACGATCTGCCGGGTGGACTTCACGACCTCGAGGACGCGGGTGTGCAGATCCGTCTCCGCAAGCTCGAACGCCGGGTGCTCCGTCACGACGGCGGCGGCCTTCGCCTCGTCGAACGGGGCCTTCTGCATGACGCCGGGGCGCACCGTGGCCATGGCCGGGCGGAACCGGGGGCAGACGATCGTCGCCATCAGGTGGCCGCCGAACGCCGGACGGGTCATTTTGAGGTCGTGCCCGAATTTCTCCCGCAGCTTGTCCTCGCCGATGCCCTTTTCGTCCAGCGTCGAGTTTTCGCGCAGGAATTCGACATAGGTGCCGACGTCCACGTCGAGGTGGGTGCAGTCGGCGCACAGGCCGGTGCCGAGCCGGGCGGCGACACGCGGCGCGAGGTCGCGGCCGATGTTCGTAGCGCCGAAGAGCACGACCTCGGGCCGGTACGCCGCCACGAGGTCGCAGATGACCTTCGCGTGGGCCTCGGTGACGTAGTCGCGGAGAAGCGGCGAGTCGCAGACGTACACCCTGTCCGCGCCATAGCCGCCAAGCTCGTTCACAAGCCCGTCGACGCCGTCGCCGAGCAGCACGCCGCACAGCTCCGTATGAAGCTCATCGGCGAGCTTTCGTCCCTCGCTGACAAGCTCGAGATCGGTGCTCATGAGCCGGCCCTGCCGCTGCTCGCAGTAGACCCAGACGCCGTGGAACGCCTGGATGTCGGTGTTCATAAAATCGTTCTGTTTCATGTTCGCCCCTCCTTACAGGATGTGCTTCGCGCTCAGGCGGTCGGTGAGGTCGGCGACGACGGCGCTGTCGTCCACGCCCGTCAGCATGACGCCCGCGCCCTTGAGGGGCGGCGTGAAGGATTTCGCGATGTTCGTGGGCGAGCCCTTGAGTCCGATGGTGGACGCGTCGATCAGCGGCTCGTCCTTCAGATCCTCGTAGGTCAGGACGGTGACGGGCTTGTCGAAGCAGCGCAGGATGCCCCTGATGGACATATACCGCGGCTCGTTCAGCTCCTTGACGCAGGTGACGAGGCAGGGCGTGTCGGTCTCGATCGTCATGTAGCCGTCCTCGAGCATCCGCTGTACGCGGACCGTCCGGCCCTCGACCGTCAGCTCGCCGGCGTAGGTGATCTGCGGCAGATCGAGCTTCTCCGCGATCTGCGGGCCGACCTGGGCCGTGTCGCCGTCGATGGCCTGGCGGCCGCAGATCACGATGTCGTCCGGGTCGATCCCGATGTGGTGAAGCCCCGCCGCGAGCACCTGGCTCGTGGCGAACGTATCCGAGCCGCCGAAGGCGCGGTCGGAGATCAGGTACGCCTCGTCCGCGCCCATCGCGAGCAGCTCGCGCAGCATGCTCTCCGCCGCCGCCGGGCCCATCGTGACGACGATGACCCTGCAGCCGTAAGCGTCCTTGAGCTTCAGCGCCGCCTCCACGGCGTTTAAGTCGTCGGGGTTTGTGATGACGGGCATGGACGCCCGGTTGAGTGTGCCGTCGTCGTTGACGGCGACCTTGCCCGAGGTGTCGGGCACCTGCTTTGCGCAGACCAGAATCTTCATATTGCCCGCCTCCTTATTTCATAATGGCGCTGGAAATGACCATGAGCTGAACCTCGCTCGTGCCCTCGTACACGGGCATGATGCGCAGATCACGGTAGAAGCGCTCGATCGCGAAGCCCTCCATATAGCCGTAGCCGCCGTGGATCTGCAGGCACTTGTAGGCGACCTCGTTGGCGACCTCGCTCATGTAGTACTTGGCACGGGACGCCTGCAGGAGCGCGTCCTCGCCCCGGTCGACCATCTGCGCCGCGCTGTAGATGAGCCGGCGTCCGGCCTCGATCTTCGCGTCCATCTCCGCGATTTTGAACCGGGTGTTCTGGAATTTCGCGATCGGCTTGCCGAACTGGACGCGTTCGCCGGCGTATTTGACCGCCTCGTCAAGACAGCCCTGCGCGCCGCCGAGGGCCTGGGATGAGACGTTGATGCGTCCGGCGCTCAGGCCGCTTCCGGCGACCCTCCAGCCGCCGCCCACCGTGCCGAGGATGTTCTCCTTCGGTACGCGCACGTCGTCGAAGATGAGATCGCAGGTGCCCGAGGCGTGCAGGCCGAGCTTTTTCTCGCGCTTGCCCCGGGAGAAGCCCGGCGTGTCCGCCTCGACGATGAACGCGGTCAGGGCCTTCTTCCCGTCGTCGCGGATGACGTTCGCGAAGACAACGGCCCAGTCACACGTCGGGCCGAGGGTGATGAACGTCTTGCGGCCGTTCAGGATGAAATGATCGCCGTCCTGCCGCGCCGTGGTGCTCAGCGCCCCGGTGTCGGAGCCTGCGCCCGGCTCCGTCAGCGCGAAGGCGCAGCGCTTTTTGCCCTCCGCGACCGGGCGGAGATATTTCTGCTTCTGCTCCTCGGTGCCGCATTTGAGAATCGGCATGCCGGAGAGGGAGTTGGCCATGAACATGGACGCGGCGCCGACCGCCGTGCGGCAGATCTGCTCCATCATGATGATGGACGAGAAGAAATCGCCGCCCTGTCCGCCGTATTCCTCGGGGATGCAGCAGCCCATAAAGCCATAGCGGGCGGCCTTCTCCCACAGCTCGTCCGGGAACTCGCCGTGCTCCTCCGCGTAGTCGATGCACGGCTCGATCTCGTTCACGGCAAACTCCCGCGTGAGCTGCTGTATCATCTGGTGTTTTTTGTCAAGCATATCGCTTCCTCCTGTGCGTTGGTGGTTGGCAGTTGGTAGTTGGTAGTTGGTAGTTGGTAGTTGGTGGTTGGTAGTTGATATCATCTGACTGCTGTCTGCTGACTGATAGGGAAAACGCGAAACGGGGGCGGGGCGACAGCGCTCCACCCGGATTTGTCAACAGCGTAACATAATAAACAATTCGATGTCAATCGAAAACCTGGCCAAAATGATTTCCAGAATCTGTATGCCCATTGTGGATGTTGACGGTTTGTGCCGGTGGAAAACGCCGCGTACCCGGCGGTACGCGGCGTATAATATGTTTTCTTTCAGGAAATGGTATTATATTTTTCCCCAGTGGATTTTGGCGGGGTCGAAGCGATCCTCGGGCGGCTTGGGGCGGAGCCTGTAGCCGAGGGCGATGGCGGAGAACGGGATCAGGTTTTCGGGCAGACGGAAATACGCCCGTATGGCGTCGAGCCGCTCCTGAAACGGGTACATCCCGAGCCACGTCGCGCCAAGCCCCTCCAGCTCGGCCTGTGTCAGCATCGTCATGCTCGCGGCGGCGAGATCCTGCACCCACACGTCGACCGCCGGGTCGGCGCGGTCCATATTGCACATGGTCAGGATGACCGCCGGGGCGTTTTTGGCGCACTGGCCGAACGGACTCATCCCGGACAGGGCGGCGCGGTCTGCCTCGTCCTCGATGACGAGAAACTCCCAGCACCGCGAATCCTTCCCGGTCGGCGACTGCATCGCCGCCCGCAGGACGGCCTCCAGCTTCTCGCGCTCCACCGGGCGGGGTTCAAATTTTCGTATCGACCGCCGATCCATGATCGCGCTCAGTCGGTTCACGGCATATCGCTCCCTTCGTCGGTTTTTCCCCATTATACCGGTTTTTCCGCAAAACGCAAGCCCCGGCGAGGCCGTGCCGCCGTTTGGGAGCGGACGGAGGAGGGGGGAGAGGCAATTTTTTATCAATTTTATCGTTTTGTCTTTCGGCGGACGGGGAAACGTGGTATAATGGCGCCGCGTCATACGCGGACGCGAAAGCCGCCCTGCCAAAGGCGGCGGAAGGAAAAAGCAAAGAACAGCGGAGGTGTAAAAACGATGGATTTCAATATGGGCGTGCTGTACGCGCTGGAGAGCGTGCGGCAGCCGGTTCTGGACAAACTGCTGGGGGCGGTCACCTACCTCGGAAGCGAGTGGGCGTTCATCGCCATCGCGGTCGCGGTGTACTGGTGCGTCAGCAAGAAGCACGGCTATTACCTGCTGGCCGCGGGCGTCATCAGCACGGCGGTCAGCCAGTTTATGAAGATCATGTGCCGTGTGGAGCGGCCGTTTGTGCGCGATCCGGACTTCACGATCGTGGAGTCGGCCCGTGCCGGCGCGACGGGCTATTCCTTCCCGAGCGGCCACTCGCAGAGCGCGGCGGCGGTCATCGGCGGCGTCGCCCGCTTTACGGAGCGCAGAGCCGTGCGGATCGTGTGCATCGTGCTCGCGGCGCTTACGGCGTTTTCGCGGATGTATCTCGGCGTCCACTACCCCACCGACGTGCTGGGCGGGCTGGCGATCGGGCTTGTGGTGATGTTCGCGCTGTATCCGGTGTTCGAGAAATCGGACGAGCGCCCGGCTGTCGTGCCGGTCGTATTCGGCGTGACGGCGGTCGCGGCGCTGGCCGCGGCGGCGTATGTCGAGCACCGTGTCTGGCCGCAGGACATCGACGCCGAAAACCTCGCCGAGGCGATCAAAAATCTGTACCTGCTGGGCGGCAGCGCCGCGGCGCTGGCCGTGTCGGCGCCGATCGAGCGGCGCTTTATCCGCTTCGACGTACAGGCGCCGCTGTGGGCGCAGGCGCTCAAGCTCGTGCTCGGCGTCGCGCTGATTTTCGGCGTGCGGGCGGTGTGCAAGCCGGTCGTCGCCGCGGTCTTCGGCGCCCTCGGCGTCGGGACGGCTGTGCGGTATTTCGTCATGGTCGTTTTCGTCGTCCTCGTCTGGCCGCTGACGTTCCCGTGGTTTGCGCGTGGATGCCGCCGCCGGAAGGCGGTCGAAGCCAAAGGCGGGGACGCCGAAGCGTGACGGTGACGGGGCGATTGCAAAACAGACCCTGGTGAAAAGTGCATAAAAACGCAGCGCTCTCTATGACGGCTTTGCCGGTAGAGAGCGCTTTTCGGTTGTTCGGGGCGGTATAGCCGTATATCGGTCGAGCCCTCCGCCGGGCACGCTGCGAATCCCGTTTTGCCGCGCGTCCGCCGCGGACGTTATACTGTTCTCCGATCAAAGGCTTTGTCTCGTTGCCGTTTTTTCAGGAAAAGTATCAGGTATTCGCCGGCCGCGGGCCTTCGTCTCTTGTGGTGCCGCCGGGGGCGTACCGAACCGGCAGGCTCAGGTGGGCGGGCATGGATTTCAGATCCTGGTTGAGCAGCACGTTGACCGCCGCCTCCGCCATCTGGCGGACGGGCTGGACGATCGTGGAGCAGTACAGCCTGTCCGTGCCGAAATCGAGGATGCCGTCGTAGCCGATGATCTGTACGTCCTCCGGTACCCGGACGCCGCGTTCCCGCAGATATGTGAGGACGCGGCAGGCGAGGTGATCGGTGTTGCAGAAGATGCCGTCGAAATCCGGCCGCCCGTCCGTGATGTGCTCGTCCATGCAGCGGTAGAACGGCTCTAACGTGTCGCCGTTGCGGAGGATGACCGACTCGTATGCGATGTTTTCCATGCGGCAGTAGTTCTCAAACCCGGCCCCGCGCTTGTCCACCTCGCTGTATACGTCCGAGCCGATCCGCATGAACAGGAGTCTTTTGCTGCCAAGCTCGATCAGCTTCCGCGCCGCGAGCTGGCCGCCGGCGTAGTTGTCGGAGGATACGCAGGGGATGCTCGCGCTCACGTGCCGGTCGATGGAGACGAACGGCAGGTTGTCGTCCACGTCCAGCTCCGGGTTGTACGTCAGGGCGATGATGCCGTCGATTTTGTTCATTTTCACAAGGGAGATGCTCTTCTGCTCGGCGGCGGGGTCGAAGTATGTGACCATCAGCATGGTGCGGTACTGCTGCCGGTTCAGGCAGGCGGCGATCTCGTCCGCGAGATAAGCGAAAAAGGGGTGCTGCAGCGTGGGGATGATGAGGGCCACGGAATAGGTCTTGTTCGTCTTGAGTCCGCGGGCGTAGCTGTTGACCTGATAGCCGAGCTTCTTCGCCGCGGCCTCCACCTTCTGCCGGTACTCCTCGCCGACGGGCAGGCCGTTGATGACCTTGGACACGGTTCCGAGCGATACGCCCGCCTGCCTCGCCACGTCCTTCATGGTGGGGGATACGCCGTCACGTCTCATGTTATATATCACCTCTTGCGGTCGATTCCTCTCACATCCCGATTATAGCACGTTTTTCCGTGAAGTAAATGAAACCGTTCATGAAATTTCACGTGAAATCGGTGTGCGCGGCGCGGAAAAAGCCATGTCCGGACTGCGCGATGCTGCCGGGCCGGGTCAAACCGGCGCGGCGGAAAATCCGCCGACGCCGGCGTCCCCGTTTGCAAAAGCCGCGATTTCTGATATAATGCGATCAGGCGATCCTTCCGTGATCGCTCACGTTACGGCCGCTTTTTGACAGGGGGAATGGAAAATGTCGGAGATCTACTACAGAGAGGCGCTGAAGCTGGGGCGGCGGGAATACCGCCAGTGCGTATCGAGGGGCGCGTCGCCGTGCCTGCCCGTGCTCGATGATTTCATCCCGACGGAGCGCTCCGCGTCGGGCGTCGACCTCGGCGTCGTGCAGATACCGACGGAATTCGTCGTCGGCACGAAGACACGCGGCCGCGTCCACTCGTTCGCGCCGAATTTCATGCCCATTCTGGAGCCGGACACGGAGTTTGCCGTCAAGTGGGAGCGCCTGTGTCAGGCGCATTTGAGCGAGGGCATCCGCGAGCCGATCCGGGCGTATGAGTATATGAACCGCTTCTACGTGGAGGAGGGCAACAAGCGCGTCAGCGTGCTGAAGTTCTTCGACGCGCCGCAGATCACCGGTACCGTCGTCCGCGTCATGCCGGAGCGAAACGCCGACACGGCGCTGTATTACGAATTTCTCGATTTCTACCGCCTCAGCCGCCTCAACAGCGTCGAGTTCTCGAGGCCGGGCGGCTACCAGATGCTGCAGAAGCTCGTCGGCAAGCAGCCCGGCGAGCCGTGGAGCGAGGAGGAGCGGCGGCAGTTTACGGCGGCGTATTTCTACTTCCGGCAGGCGTACGAGGCAAACGGCGGCGGCAGGCTGCACACCACCGCCGGGGACGCGCTGCTCGCCTGCATGAAGATCTACGGCTACGCGTCGCTCCGTGAGAAATCCGCCAGGGAGATCCGCCAGGCGCTGACAAGGGTCTGGGAGGAGATCGCCCTGCAGCAGGAGCCGGAGAAGATCGACGTGAAGCTCGCGCCGGCGGAGAAGAAGCCCGGCCTTCTCACGAAGGTCATATCCGGCGCGGCGTCCGGCGGGGAGGGGAAACGCCTTCGCGCCGCGTTCATCCACGACGGCCGGCCGGACAGCGCCGCCTGGACGCGGGGACACGAACGCGGCCGCGAGTACGTGCAGCGTGTGATGGACGATTCCGTCCGCACCGAGGCGTATTTCGACGCGATGACGGACGAGCCGGGGGCGGTCATAGAGCGGGCGATCGCGGCGGGGAACCGGGTCGTGTTCACGACCTCGCCGCGTCTTCTCGACGCAAGCCTCCGGGCGGCGGTCGATCACCCCGAGGTCACGGTCTTCAACTGCTCGCTGAACACGTCGCACCGCTATGTCCGCACCTACTACGCCCGGATGTACGAGGTCAAATTCATCATCGGGGCGATAGCCGGCACGCTTGCCGGGTCAAATCCGGTCGGGTATCTCGCCGACTATCCGATCTTCGGGCAGGTCGCCGGCATCAACGCCTTTGCGCTGGGCGTGCAGATGACAAATCCCCGGGCGGAGGTATACCTCGAGTGGTCGGCCGTCGGCGGGGCGGACGCGGCGCTCTCGCGGCTGACGCGGCGCGGCGTCCGGCTCATATCGTCGCAGGATCTCGCCCGCGTCGGACGGGAGGGCAGCGAGAGCCTCGGCCTGTCCCTGATCGGCGACGGCGGGACGGTGAATCTCGCCACGCCGCTGTGGCAGTGGGGCACCTACTACGAGCAGCTTCTGCGCCGGATCCAAAACCGCTCCGTCCAGTCGGAGTACGCGGAGAGCGGCCGGGCGCTGAACTACTACTGGGGCCTGTCCGCCGGGGTGGTGGAGCTGCGGTGCGCCGACAGGCTGCCGCCCCCGGCGGTGAAGCTCAAGGAGCTGCTGGAAAACAGCATCCGGGCCGGTATCTGCGAGCCGTTCCGCGGCCCGCTGTACACGCAGACCGGCAAGCTTCTGGACGCCGGACGCTCCCTGACGCCGGAGCAGATCATCAACATGGATTACCTCATGGAGAACGTATCCGGCGGCATCCCCGCCTACGGGGAGCTGACGGAGCTGGGCCGGGCGACCGTGGACACGATGGGCGTCGCGGGCGCGTCTGAGGAAGGGAAGCGGTGAGCGTATGCGCATACTGGCCGTGTCGGATGTGGAATCCCGGTATTACTACGACTATTACACGCCCGGAAGACTCTCGGAATTCGACCTGATCGTCGCCTGCGGCGATCTGCGGCGGGAGTATCTCGAGTTTCTCGTCACGATGTCGAACCGCCCGCTGCTGTACGTGCGCGGCAACCACGACGACGGGCTGCTCGAGAATCCGCCGGAGGGCTGCGTGTGCATCGACGGGCGGCTGTACGTCCACGAGGGCGTGCGGTTTCTCGGGCTGGGCGGCTCCTACCGCTACCGGCCCGGCGAAAATATGTACACCGAGCGGCAGATGGCCCGGCGTGTACGCCGCCTGTGGCCGGCCATACGGCTGCGCGGCGGCTTCGACGTGCTCGTGACTCACGCCCCGGCGCGGCGTCTGAACGATTTCGACACCCTGACCCACCGGGGCTTCGAGTGCTTTCGCGGCCTTCTCGACCGCTATCACCCGGCCTATCACATCCACGGCCACATCCACAGAAGCTACGGCGTGAACATCCCGCAGCGGACGACATACGGGCCGTCATCAACGCGTATGAGCACTGCGTCATCACGGTGCGTCAGCGAGACACACACATCGCCGAAGGCGGCGGCTGAACCCGCGCCCGCTCCGGGGAGGGGAAATTCCTGTTTTTTGGGAAATGCTCCTTGACTTGCCATGCCGTTCGGTGTAGAATCAAACTGATATAATAAAAACAGCAAAAAAGGAAGGTAGTTGCCATGCGAAACACCTCACAAAGGCAAATGTCCGCCACACGGGGACATAAGAGGGGTGAAACGCGGCTGCTGGCGGTGCTGCTGGCGGTCGTGCTGATCGCCTCGCTGACGCTCCCCGGCGTTCTCGCGGTCGAGGACGTGACCGGCGCGGACATCGCCGGCGACGTGACGGTCATCGACAACGTGACCGAGCCGGACGAACCGGAAGCGGTCGAATCGACCGAACCGGACGTCGAGGACGTGACACAGGAATACGAGCCGGAGGAAAGTCTGTCCGTGCAGAATGTCCTCGACGACGAGCCGGACGCGCCGCAGGCGGACGGTTCTGCGTGGTCTGCG
>CAJOFW010000003.1:6354-24023 GCA_905234005.1 uncultured Oscillospiraceae bacterium | reverse complement strand
GATTGCTGATTTCATTTCTCCTCTCTTTTCATTTTCTCCTTTCTTTTTTGTGCGAAACCGGACGACCCTCGGGCCGCCCGGTTTTGCGTTTTGCGTATATACCGAAAGCGGAGCGTCCGACGCCCCGCTTTCATTGTTATTACATGCCGATTGGGTATGATTCCGCTGCCGTCAGTGAGCGTGTACCGCCGCCGACGGAGCGTGCGTTTCGCCGTGTCACAGCAGCAGCCGCACGGCGAGATACGCTATGCCGGCGGCGCTGAGGACGGCGGCGGCGATCACCGCGCAGAGCAGACGGCGGCTTCCCGGCCTTTTCCGGACGGTGCGGCAGCTTCGGATGTAGTCTGCGGCGGCGAGACGGGCCTCGTCCATGACCTGCTCCGCCGTCTTGCCGTGTGAGCCGTCGTCCCGCAGGACGAATATCGCCTCCTCGAACATCTTCGGGTCGGGGTATCGCACCACGACGACCCGGCGGTTCGTGCCCTTTACCATGATCTCGGCCTCCCTGCTGCTTCGCTTCTTCCATTCTGCCCGACGGCTTCCCGGCTTTTTTCCGGAACGCCCTAAGCCCGTTCATTGCCTCGCCTCCACGCGGATGGCGAGCGCCGTCATGTCGTCCATGCCGCCGAACCGGGCGGCGGCGGCCTGCAGCGTATCGCGGGCGACGTCCTTCGTGTCACGCCCGTCCGACGCGGACAGGATCTCCCTGAGCCAGCGGTCGTCCTCCTCGGCGATCACGCCGTCCGACGCGATGAGGGCGACGCTGCCGGGCTTTAAGCGCATCGTCACGACGTCGGGCACGGCGTCCTCTCCGGCGAGCATCCCCGCCGCCAGCGAGGCGCAGGCCACGCGGCGGATGCTCTTGCCGGTCTTGATATACGACGGGGCCGCGCCGTATTTGTAAAACCGCGTCTCGCCGTTGAACAGATCGACGCAGCAAAGATCGACCGTCGCGTAGCCCCACTCGTCGCCGTTTCGGAGCATGGCGGCGGCGTTCAGAAGGCGCATGGCGCAGCCCGGCTCCATGCCGGCCTTCAGAAGTCCCTCGAGTATCTCCACGGCGCAGGCGCTCTCGCCCGCGGCGGCGGGGCCGGTGCCCATGCCGTCGGACAGGATGACGCACAGCATGCCGCTCTCGGTCTTGAAATACGTCTCCCGGTCGCCGGAGACGGCCTCGCCCTCCTTTTTCATCGCGGCGATGCCGACCGACACGGCCAGCGGCTCCGCCTGCCGCAGGACGACGCGTCCCGACTCCTGCGCCCCGACGCGGCACAGGCGCACGCCGAGGATGTCGGACAGGCGCTCGAGGTAGTCGTCGTCCCGGCACAGCTCCTCTACGCCCGCGCCCTCCACGGTCGCGTGCAGGCGGCCCTGTCCGTCCCGGAACACGGCGCACACGCCGTCCAGCTCACGGCTCTTCATGAGCCGTATGAGCCGCCGCTCGGCCCGGGTGTCCGGCCCCGCCGCGCCGGAGAGCTGCCGCGCCGCGTCGCCCAGGACCTCGGCCATATCGAGAAACTGGCCGTAGGCCGCGGCCCGGCCCTCCCGCAGCCGGGCCGCGTACTGCCGCCGGTACATCAGCCCCCGCAGCTCGCCGTTGACGGCGCTGGTGAACGCCTGCGGCGACACGCACTTCTGCCGGAACGCGATGGGCAGGTCGCCGACCGCGAGCATGCCCCGCCGGGCCATGCCCTCGGCGATCGACGCGAGGCCCTGCACCGTCTCCTCCCGATCCTTCTGCCAGCACTGGTCGCGCCCGGCGCAGGAGCGGCACACAATGTCCGCCGCCCGGTCGAATACGACCGTCACGCTGTCCCCGTCCGAGGCGGCGCGTCCCTCCCGGGAGGCCGCGTCGTACAGACGCTGAAAGCCCTCGCCGAGCAGGGCGAGACGTTCCGCCTGGTAGAGCCGGAACGCCGTCTCGCCCCGGCCCCGTCCGACGCGCAGAAGCTCTGCGACCGGCGCGAGCGCCGCCTGCGGCAAAAGCATGAATACGACCGACGCCGCGAAGCACTCGTACAGCGCCGGGATGTGCGCCCCGCCGCTCCAGCCGAGCAGCACGGCCACCGCGTTGCCCGCGCAGAACGATACCGCGAACGTCAGACGCCCGTACCGGTACAGCGCCCCGGCGAACAGCCCCGCCAGCGCGTACGCGGCGCAGTAAAAAAGGCTCATGCCGACGGCCATGTCCATGCCGAGGCCCATCGCCGCGCCGGCGGTGCACCCGGCCAGCGGCCCGCCGCAGAAGCCCGCCGCCATGACGACGAGCACCGCGAGAAACCGCCCGATCGCGAGCACGCCGAAAATCCGTATCGACGACAGCCCCATCAGCGCGCACGCCCCGAGCACCGCCGTGCTGATGCTGCGGCGCAGCTCCGCCGCCTCGCCCGTCTTCTTCTCCGGGACGAGCACCAGCCCGTACAGGTACGCGCACCCGCCCGAGAGCACGATTTCCATGAAAATGCGCACGATGCCCGGAATGCCGCCCACGCGGATGTTGGCGTACAATATGCCCGTAAGCCCGGTCAGCACCGACGCGGCGGCCGGCAGGAGCCAGCGGCTGCCGCGTATTTTCAGCCCCCGCGTCACAAAGCCGACCGTGAACACCATGAACGCCGTGGCGATGTACCGCATACCGGCGTACAGTCCCCCGGCGAGCAGATACCCGGCCGCCGCCCCGGCCATTGCGCAGAGGGCGAGAAGCTCCGTCTCCGCCGCCGCGACCGCCGCGATGCCGAACGGCCCGCAGCCCGAGAACAGCCGCCCCGCTCCGAGCGCGACGCCGAGCAGAAAATACCCGCCATGCCGCGCCGCCGTCCGCAGCGCCGGGCTGCGCCGCAGCGCTCCGTGCGCGCCATGCCCCGCCATCCGCCATGTCCATACCGCCATCGTGCCGCCTCCGTGGATTGAATGAGATGAACCGGAAAATGTAATTATCCGGAAAATGAGATTAACCATAATTATACGGAGGCGAACATCAATATCCCGTCGGATGGTGACGCGGCGGCAAAAACTTCCGCCGCACGGTTCGGCGTTTTCCGAAAAAACCGGACAGAACCGTGACATTGCATAGTTTGACTTGTTATTCACACGGTTTTTTTGTGCAACCCTCTTGCAAACGGGGGGCCATGAGAGTAAAATGGTCAGCATGGATATTATGCTTGTTTTCCAGCAGATGCTCGTCATGCTGCTGCTTCTCATCTGCGGCGTGATCGCCGCGAAGACAAACGTCATGGACGAGGACACCACCCGCCGGTTCACCCGGTTTACGCTCGTCTTCCCGCAGACGTGCATGATCCTCGGCAGCGTCATCAACACCGACCTCGGCATATCGCCCGGGCGGGTGTTCGCGGTGCTCGGCGTCGGCTGTCTCATGTACGTGATCCTGATCGGCCTGTCCTTTCTCGTCCCGGTCGTCTACCGCTGCAAGCCCGGCGACAGGGGCATATACAGCTTCATGACGATTTTCGGCAACGTCGGCTTCATGGGCATCCCCGTGGCCGGGGCGATCTTCGGCGACGCGGGGACGTTCTACGCGGCGCTGCTGAACATCCCGTTCAACCTCCTCGCGTACACGTTCGGCATATCGCTGTTAAACAGCACCGGCGGCCCGGTCAAAATCAAGTGGCGGCTGCTCTTAAATCCGCCGCTCATCGCGTCGGGCCTCGCGATCGTGCTGATCTGCCTGAACATCCGCTTCCCGTACCCCGTGGAACGGGCCGTCACGCTGCTCGGCGACATGGTCACGCCCAGCTCGATGATCATCATCGGCGCGTCCCTCGGCACGCAGAAGCTGAAGGACGTGTTCGGCGACTGGCACACCTACGCGTTCGCGCCGGTGCGGCTTATCGTATGCCCGGTGCTGATTTACTTCGTCATGCGCCTGTTCGTACACGATTCCGTGATACTCGGCGTGATGACGCTGCTGGCCTCCATGCCCGTCGCGACGTTTGCGACGATGCTCTCGATCGAGTACGGCGGCAACGAGAAAATGGCCTCCCGCACCGTGTTCGTGACGACGGTTCTCTCCGTCCTCACGATACCGCTCGTGTTCGCCATCCTGCCGCTGTGACGCGCCGCTTTTTACGCCGTTTCCATGGATCTTTGCAATTATCATGATATACAGGCCCTTCTCGCCGGGACGGACGGCTTTCGCTTCTCGAAGGCGAAGGGGCAGAACTTTCTGACCGCCCGCTGGGTGCCGGAACGCATCGCGGACGAGGCCGGTCTCGGCCCGGACGTCGGCGTCGTGGAGATCGGCCCCGGCGTCGGCTGCCTGACGGAGCAGCTCGCCCAACGGGCCGCCCGGGTTTTGTCGTTCGAGGTGGAGGAGCTTTTGCGCCCCGTCCTCACTCAGACGCTCGCGCCGTACGACAACATCGACGTCGTATTCGGCGACGTGATGCGCCGCGACATACGCGCCGAGACCGAAAGCCGTCTTCCCGGCCTGCGGCACGTCCTGTGCGCCAACCTTCCCTACAGCATCACGACGCCGGTGCTGCGGAAAATCTACGAGGCCCGCTGCTTCGAGACCGTGACGGTCATGGTGCAGCGTGAGGTGGCGGCGCGTATGTGCGCCCGGGCCGGACAGGCGGATTACGGCGCGTTTACGCTTTTGACGCAGTGGTACGCCGAGCCGGAGCCGCTCTTCACGGTCGGGCCGGAGTGCTTTGTGCCCCGCCCGAAGGTGACGAGCGCCGTCGTGCGCATGACCATGCGGCAAACGCCGCCCGTGGACGCGGACGAGCGTGCGATATTCCCCCTCATCCGCGCCGCGTTCGGCCAGCGGCGCAAAACGCTGCAGAACGCCCTTTCCGGCGTGTGCGGCCGGGACGCCGCCCGCGAGGCCATCGCCGCATGCGGCTTTCCCGAGACCGTCCGCGGCGAGACGCTGACCCTTGCCGATTTTGCCGCGCTGGCCCGAAGTCTCTCTTCGTAACGCGCATCTGCGGACGCACGCGTCCGCCTTATGAATGTGTTCGCAAAAAAAATGAAGATACACTGGGAGGAAAAAACCTATGGCACTGACTGCGAATCCGCATGTTCTCGCGTGGATTGAGCGCTGCGTCGCGCTCTGCAAGCCCGACAAGGTCGTCTGGATCGACGGCTCCCGCGCACAGCTCGACGGTCTGCGTGACGAGGCCTACGGCACGGGCGAGCTGATTGAGCTGAACCAGGAGAAGCTGCCCGGCTGCTTCTACCACCGCAGCGCCGTGAACGACGTCGCCCGTGTGGAGGGCCGCACCTTCATCTGCTGCGAGAAGCAGGAGGACGCCGGCCCGACGAACAACTGGATGGCGCCGGATGAGATGAAGGCGAAGCTGCGCGACATCTACGACGGCTGCATGGCCGGGCGGACGATGTACGTCGTGCCCTACTCCATGGGCATCGTCGGCTCGCCGTTCGCGAAGTACGGCTTTGAGCTGACCGACAGCATCTATGTCACCCTCTCCATGGCGATCATGACCCGTGTGGGTCAGAGCGTGCTCGACGCGCTGGGCGACAGCCCCGATTTCATCAAGGGCCTGCACTCGAAGGCCGAGCTGGACGCCGACAAGCGCTACATCGTCCACTTCCCGCAGGAAAACTACATCATGAGCGTGAACTCCGGCTACGGCGGCAACGCCCTTCTCGGCAAGAAGTGCTTCGCGCTGCGCATCGCCTCGTGCCTCGCCCGTGACGAGGGCTGGCTTGCCGAGCACATGCTGATCCTCGGCATCCAGAACCCCGAGGGCGAGATCCACTACGTCTGCGCCGCGTTCCCGTCCGCCTGCGGCAAGACGAACCTCGCCATGCTCATTCCGCCCGAGGTCTACCGCGAAAAGGGCTGGAAGTGCTGGACGGTCGGCGACGACATCGCCTGGCTCCGTCCCGGCCCGGACGGCCGTCTGTGGGCCGTGAACCCCGAAAACGGCTTCTTCGGCGTCGCCCCCGGCACGAGCGCGAAGTCGAACCCGAACGCGCTGGCCAGCACGATGAAGGACACCATCTTCACAAACGTCGTGCTCAAGGACGACGGCACGGTCTGGTGGGAGGGCCTTGACAAGAACCCGCCGACGAACGCCCTCAACTGGAAGGGCGAGCCGTGGGATCCGTCCGACGGGTCGAAGGGCGCGCACCCGAACTCCCGCTTCACGGCTCCGGCCAAGAACTGCCCGAGCATCAGCCCCGAGTTCGACAACCCGCAGGGCGTGCCCATCTCCGCGATCATCTTCGGCGGCCGCCGCGCCCGCACCGCTCCGCTCGTGACCGAGAGCTTCCACTGGTCGCACGGCGTCGCGATGGGCTCCTCGATGGCGTCCGAGAAGACCGCCGCCGCCGAGGGCAAGGTCGGCGAGGTGCGCCGCGACCCGATGGCCATGCTCCCGTTCTGCGGCTACCACATGGCCGACTACTGGCAGCACTGGCTCGACATGGAGGGCCTTCTGCTCAACCCGCCCAAGATCTTCACGGTCAACTGGTTCCGCACGGACGAAAACGGCGGCTTCATCTGGCCCGGCTTCGGCGACAACCTCCGCGTCCTCGAGTGGATTCTGAACCGCTGCGAGGGCAAGGTCGGCCGCGTCGAATCCCCGATCGGCTGGCTGCCGAACCCCGAGGACATCGACATCACCGGGCTGGAGGGCGTGACCGTCGACACCATCCGCGAGCTGCTGTACGTCGACAAGGAGCTCTGGCACGAGGAGGCCGCCGGCATCCGCGAATACTACGAGCAGTTCGGCGACAAGCTGCCTCTGCCCATGCTCGAGTCCGTCAAGTACATGGACGCGCGGCTTGAGTACCCGAAGTTCAATCTGAAATAATCCACGAAAAAACCACGGAAAAATTCACAATGGAAAACGGCTTCCGGCCGGATGCGTCGCATCCGGCCGGAATTGTTGTGGTGTGTGGATTATTTCTTTCTCGCGACCCATACGCCGGGGCTGACGAGCATGACGACGGGGAAGATTTCCAGCCGTCCGAGCAGCATGCAGAAGATTAGCAGCACCTTGCCGCCGGCGCTCCATACGGAGAAGTTGCCCGACGCCCCGACGAGTCCGAGTCCGGGGCCTATGTTCGACATACACGCGATGACGCTCGAGAGCGTCGTATCGAGGTCAAGCCCCTCGAGACTGAGCAGCAGAAACGACGCCAACGCGATGATCGCGTAGAGCGAGTAGAACGCGAGCGTGCTGCGTATGACCGGGGTGTCGAGGCGTTCGCCGTCGAGGGCGTAATTCGGGACGGAGCGGGGGAAGAGCTGGCGGTGGATCTCGCCGAAGGCGATCTTTACAAGGATGACGAGGCGGGCGATCTTGGTGCCGCCGCCGGTCGAGCCGGCGCACGCGCCGACGATCATGAGCACGAGCAGCAGCGACCGGGCGTATGCCGGCCAGAGGTTGAAGTCCGCCGTCGCGTAGCCGGTCGACGTCATGATCGACGCGACCTGGAACACCGAATACCGCAGGCCGCTCACGAAGCCGCCGTACATCCGGGAGATGCTGAGCGCGATCGTGACCGTCGCGAACGCGGCGATGCCGAGGTACCAGCCCAGCTCCTCGCTCCGGAAGCCCTTGATCGAGCGCTTGAGAATGACGATGTAGTAGAGGTTGAAGTTGATGCCGCTCAGGAACATGAACACGGCGACGACCATCTCCACATACACGCTGTGATAGCCCGCGATGCTGTCGTTCAGAAGGCCGAAGCCGCCGGTCGCCGTCGTGCCGAACGCGGTCAGGAGCGCGTCGTAGACGGGTATATGCCCGAAGAGCAGCAGAACGAACTCGAGAAACGTCAGGCCGATGTAGAGGAGGTACAGTATCCGCGCCGTGGTGCGCATACGTGGTACGAGCTTGCCCTTGACCGGGCCGGGCACCTCCGCCCGCATGAGATGCATCGAGTGGCGGTCGTCCATCGGCAGCACCGCCATCATGAACACGAGAACGCCCATGCCGCCGATGAAGTGCGAGAAGCTGCGCCAGAACATGATGCCCCTGGGCAGTCCCTCCACGGCCGTGAGCACGGACGCGCCGGTCGTCGTGAAGCCGGACATGATCTCGAACAGGGCGTCGATGTAGTTCGGGATGACGCCGGACAGAACGAACGGTATCGCCCCGAACAGCGTCATAACGATCCAGCTCAGGGCGACGGAGACGAAGCCCTCCCTGGCCTGCAGGCTGTCGTCCGCGCCGCGTCCCGGCAGGAGCATGACGACGCTTGCGGCAAGCGTAGCGGCGATCGCCCACACGAAGGGGAATACGTCCTCGCCGTAGACGGCGCAGGTGATGAGCGGCGCCGTGAGAAGTCCGGCCTCGATGAGCAGCACGCGGCCGAGGATTTTCATGACGATCCTGTAGTTCATTTCAGTATATCCTCAAGATTCGCCATGCCCGCGTGCGTGGTGACGGCGAGGACGCTGTCGCCGGCGGCGATGCAGTCGCCGCCCCGGGGAATCAGGCACTTGCCGTTCCGGATGATGGCGGCGACGAGAACGTTCGGCCTGATGGACAGCTCGCGAAACGGAATCCCGACGCACGGCGAACCCTCGGGGGCCGTGAATTCCAGCACCTCCACCTTGCCGTCGAGCGAACGGCGCAGCGTCTCCACGCCGCTGGCGCCGGCGGAATCCATGGCGCGGACATAGCGCAGCACCTCCTGGGCGATGATGTGACGCGGGCGGACCGGCTCCTCCAGACCGAGGGCCGCCGCAAGCTCCACAAAGTGGCTCTCGTTTACCTTGCATACGACCTTGTCGACGCCGGCGCGGCGGGCGTAGTTCGATATGATCGTGTTGATCTCGTCGGAGTTCGTCACGGCGACGAACGCGTCGAACGCGGCCATGCCCTCCTCCTCGAGAAGCTCGGGGGACGACCCGTCGCAGCAGACGACCTCGGCCTTGGGTACGAGCGACTTGATCTGCTCGCTCTTCTCCCGATCCCGTTCGATGAGCTTGACGTGGATGCCCATGCCGAGAAGCTGCCGGGCGAGGTATACGCCCGCACGGCTGCCGCCGACGATGAGCACGTATTTCGCGCTCCTTTTGAGGATGCCCAGCGTGCGGAAGAGGCGGTGGATATGGCGGGGAGCGCCCGCGATGCTGACGCGGTCGTCCGTCTCGAGGACGAAATCACCGCCGGGGATGTAGGCGTCCTCGCCGCGCCGCACGGCGCAGATGAGCGTGCCGTCGCCGAAGCGGCTGTGGTACTCCTTCAGCGTCGTGCCGCAGAGGGGATTGCCCTCCGTCAGACGCAGCTCCACAAGCTCCGCCTGTCCCTTCGCGAAGGACTCCACCTTCGCGGCGGACGGAAAGCGCAGAACGCGGCTGATCTCGTTCGCGGCGGAGAAGTCGGGGTTTATCGACAGCGACAGGCCCAGCTCCTCCTGCAGCAGCACGACCTCCTTGTAGTGCTCCCGCTGGCGCACACGGGCGATGGTGTGGCTCGTGCCGAGCTTCCGGGCCACCATGCAGCAGAGGATGTTCGTCTCGTCCGAGGCCGTCGCCGCGATCAGGAGGTCGGCGGTCTCCGCGCCGGCGAGGCGCAGAAGGTCGATGTCCACGCTGCCGCAGACCGTGATCACATCGAGCGAGGAGTTGATCTGCGCGATGCGTTCGGGCTTCCGGTCGATGACCGTGATGTTGTGGTGTTCCCGCGTCAGATATTGCGCGAGGGTGAAGCCGATCTTCCCGGCTCCCGCAAGAATGATGTTCATATACGCTCCAGACTGTGTCAGATGCCGTATCTGATACCATGTATTATATTGAATACTGCGATCGAAAAGAATACCGAATCGAATGCTGTTTACGCGGGCGGCCTCCACGTCCCCCTGCCGCCGGTGACGTCGGTGAAGCGGGCGGTGAACGCCTCCGTCCTGTCCGCGAGCAGCTCCGCCGTGAGGACGGCGCCGTCCGGGTCGGACTCGTAGTCGGATTCCACGAGCACGCCGCCGAACTCCCGGATGAGACGGTGGACGCGGTCGATCGTCTCCCACCGGCAGGTGAGGCACAGACGCGCCTTTTCGGGGTCCGGCTCCGTGCCCGCGTCCGCGAGGGCCAGCGACGCGGCCTTTGAGTAGGCCCGGACGAGGCCGCCGCTGCCCAGCAGCGTCCCGCCGAAATACCGCGTCACGACGCAGAGCGCGCCGTATACGTCCGCGCCGCGCAGTATTTCGAGCATCGGCGCGCCGGCGGTGCCGCCCGGCTCGCCGTCGTCCGACCAGCGGAACGCCCCGTCGGGCAGGATCCACGCCCAGCAGTGGTGGCGGGCGTCGGGGTATTTTTTGCGGACGGCGGCGATCTGTGCCTTCGCCTCGTCCTCGTCCGCGACGGGGAACAGCTCGCCGATGAACCGGGAGCGCTTCTCCTCGTATTCGCCCGTGCCATAGCCGCGGGGCTTCTGTCTCACGGCGCGTTCAGCCATCGCCTTCCACCTCGTAGGCCGCGACGCGGGCGCGTGTATCGGGCCGGACGACGGCGACGACGGATACGCCGTCGTCGAGATAATCGAGCGAGAGGATGTTCGCCTCCCGGCGCAGCGGGTCGATCAGCGACGACTTGTCGTACGGGATGCGAAGCCTCACCCGGGTCAGATCGTTCCCGAGCCGGCGGCCGATCGCGTACAGGAGGCTCTTCACGCCCTCGCCGGTGCGGGCGGACACGCACACCTCGTCGCCGCTCTCGGGCAGGCGGCCGAAGTACGCGTCGCATTTGTTGTAGACCCGGATGCAGGGCGTCTGCGCCGCGCCGAGGCGGTCGATCAGATCCTCCACGACGCGTGCCTGCGTCTCCCAGTCGGGGTTTGAGATGTCGATGACGTGCAGCAGAAGGTCGGCGTAGGTCAGCTCCTCGAGGGTGGCCTTGAACGCGTCCACCAGCTCGTGGGGCAGCTTGCGGATGAAGCCGACCGTGTCCGACAAGAGCGCCTGCCCGGCCTCGCCGAGGCTCAGGCGGCGGGTCGTCGTGTCGAGGGTGTCGAACAGGCGGTCGCCGGTCTGGATGCAGTCGCCGGTCAGCGTGTTCAGAAGCGTCGATTTGCCGGCGTTCGTGTAGCCGACGAGGGCGACGACGGGGACGGCGTTGCGTTCGCGTTTTTTGCGCTGGGTGCCGCGAACGCGGCGCACCTGCTCCAGCTCCTCCGTGAGCTTCTGGATGCGGCGGCGGATGTGGCGGCGGTCGGTCTCGAGCTGTGTCTCGCCGGGGCCGCGTGTGCCGATCGGGGCCGACGTGCCGGCCTGACGCTTCAGATGCGTCCACATGCCGGTCAGACGGGGCAGCAGGTAGCGGTACTGCGCAAGCTCCACCTGCAGCTTGCCCTCGCGTGTGTGCGCGCGCTGGGCGAAGATATCGAGGATCAGCCCCGTCCGGTCGAGCACGCGTACGCCGAGCGTCTCCTCGAGTACCCGCGCCTGCGACGGCGAGAGGTCGTTGTCGAAGATCGCGAGGTCGCAGCCCTCGTTTTCGATCAGCTCCCGCAGCTCCTCCACCTTGCCGCCGCCCAGAAAGCTGTGCGGGTCGGGCTTGTCCCGGCTCTGCAAAAGCGTACAAACCGGCTCCGCGCCGGCGGTCTCGGCGAGCCGCCACAGCTCGTCCATGCTCACGTCGTCGCTGCGCTCGTCCGCGTCCATCGAGGCGGCGCTCAGACCGGCCAGCGCCGCACGTTCCTTTTTGACAGTCGTATCGTTAATGTTTTGTACCTCGCAATTATCGGCGGCGGCGCATACGCGGCGCTGCCTTGATTTCGTATTATATCGGCTTATATCAGATCATACCGGCGTATGTCAGCGCCCCAGGCCGTTTAAGACGTCGTTCGGCAGGTTCAGCACCTGCCCGAGCTGTCGGGCGGCCATGCCGTGGTCGTCGATGTACATCGCCTGTGACGGTTCGACGTCATAGCAGTAGTTCCCGACGATTTCGACCGCGTAATCGTGTTCGGCCCTGTATACCGCGCCCACGGCGTTGTAGATCGCCTGTCCCCGGCGCTGGTGGTAGCCGGAGGTGACGACGGTCATCGTGTGCACGCCCTCGCGTTCCAGAATCGCGAAGGTGTTCAGCGCGTTGTCCACCGTGTTCATGGCGCTCTCGTCTGTGAAAATGCGGGCGTCGTCGACGCCGCATTGCTCCGTGAGATAGGCCCGCATCAGCCCGGCCTCCGTGTGGCCCTCCGGGTTGTTGCGCCCGGTAGCGCCGCCGGTCAGGACGATGATCGCCGACGGCAGGGAACGCGCCGCCGCCGCCGCGGCGTCGCACCGGCCCTTCAGCTCGTCGGTCATCTCCCCGTCCCGCAGCTCGTAGCCCAGCACGACGATGGCCTCGATATCGCCGTCGCGGTATCCGGCGTCCTCCAGCTCCGTTGCCCGTTCGCCGCCGGAATACAGGATCAGCTCGTAGTCCGGGTCGAGGTAGACGGCGCGCCAGTGCGCCGCGATTTGGGCGGCGATCGCGTAGTCCGTCTCACTCACGGCGCGGACGGCCTCCAGATCGGCGTCGATCCGCCGCGCCGCCCCGTCGGATACGCCGGCTTCATCGGACGGCGATTCGCACGCGAGCGCGAGATCGGCGAGCAGTGCGCCGAGATTTTCGGCGTTGCCCTCGGCGGGACGATATCCGGCGCCGGACGTCTCCCCGGACGACGCAAGGGCCGTCGTGAGCGAGAGCGTCAGCGCAAACGCCAGGAGCGCCAGGGTGAATACGGTCGTTTTTCCTCTCATGGTCATTTCCTCCCCGCCGCCCTTCCGGCGCGGCGACTGTTGGACGGCGGCTGTCGGATGATGATTATTTGACGACGACGTTCTCCGCGCCGAGCATTTCGCGCAGCTCCTCCACGAGGGCGGGATGGATGACGCATTTCGTGCCCACGCGTTTTTGCGTGTCGGTGAAGTACACCACCATGGCCTCCTGCCCCGGGAACATATGCAATATGAGCTGTATGCGCCGAAACGCCGGGTCGTCCGCCGTCGACAGCTTCACCCAGAGCTTCCGCGTTCCGGGCTGCGCGGCGGCCATGGGCCGGCTCTCCGGGCCGCGGGTGTTCATGAGCGCCCGCCGCGCCGACTCGAGCACGGCGCCGTCCGTCAGGCCCTCGAGCGGCTGGACGGAATCCAGCATGAGCTGCGGCTCCTTTTCGTCGCGGACGGATATGCGTCCGGCGCAGACGATCGCGGTGTTTTCGCGCAGATACGCCCCGCCGGCCTCGAGCACGCGCTGAAACGCGATCAGCTCCATGGAGCCGGTGTCGTCCTCGAGCGTGACGTAGCACATGAGGGTGTTCGTCTTCGTGCGGCGTGTCCGCGCCGCCTGCACGACGCCGGCGAGGATCACGCGCTGTCCGTCCCGGAAGCGGCTGGGGGTGTCCTGCTCCTGAAAATCGGACAGGATCGCCCCGATCGAGGCCGCGCCGAGCTTCGCCGCCGTCTCACGGTAGGCGTCCATCGGGTGGCCGGTCAGGTAGAGTCCGGTCGTCTCCTTCTCCATCGCGAGCTTTTCCATCGGGGAGAACTCGTCCACGTCCGGCGGGACGAACGACGCGGCGGCCGGCTCGTCGCCCATCGAGAAGAGATCCATCTGCCCGGCGACGTTCCGCCGCCCGTCGTTCGCAACGCCCTCGAGCACGCTGTCAAGCGACAGCAGCAGCGCCCGGCGCTTATAGCCGAGGGAGTCGAACGCGCCTGCCCGGATCATGCTCTCCACCGGGCGGCGGTTCAGATCCCTGCCGTACATGCGGCGGCAGAACTCGTCGAACGCCGTGAACGGGCCGCCGCGTTCGCGTTCGGCCATCAGCTCGTTGATGAAGCCGCGCCCGATGCCCTTCACGGCGACGAGGCCGAACCGGATGTTCTCGCCGACGACCGTGAAATCGGCGTCGGACTCGTTCACGTCCGGCGGCAGGAGCCGGATGCCCATCTCCCGGCATTCGGCGATGTACTCCGCGACCTTGCCCGTCGAGTCGAGCACGCTTGTGAGAAGCGCCGCCATGTACTCCCGGGGCCAGTGGCACTTCATCCACGCCGTGCGGTAGCACACGATCGCGTACGATACCGCGTGAGCCTTGTTGAAGGCGTAGGACGCGAAGTCGAGGATCTCGTCGTATATGCTGTTCGCGACGTCCTCGGGCACGCCGTTCTGCGTGCAGCCGGGGATGTTCCGCTCCGGGTCGCCGCCGACGAACGCCTTTCGCTCCGCGTCGATGACGTCGTGCTTCTTCTTCGACATCGCCCGGCGGATCAGGTCGGCCTGCCCGAGGGAGAAGCCGGCGAGCCTTCGGAATATCTCTATGACCTGCTCCTGGTAGACGATGCAGCCGTAGGTGACGGACAGGATCGGCTCGAGAAGCGGATGCTTGTAGCGTATCTGCTCCGGATGGACGGCGCAGGCGAGGAAGCGGGGGATCGAGTCCATCGGCCCGGGCCGATACAGCGCGATGATGGCCGTGATGTCCTCGATGCTGCGCGGGCGCAGACCGACGGCGACGCCGGTCATGCCCGCCGACTCGAGCTGGAACACGCCGCACGTCCGCCCGGCGGTCAGCATAGCGAACGTCTCCGCGTCGTCCTCGGGGATGCCGTCGACGGTGAACGACGGGTCGGTGCGGCGCACGAGCACGGCGGCGTCCTCGAGCACGGTCAGGTTCCGCAGGCCGAGAAAGTCCATCTTGAGAAGGCCCAGCTCCTCAAGCGTCGTCATCGGGAACTGGCAGACGACGGCCTCGTCGTTCTTCGCGAGGGGGACATAATCCGTCAGCGGGTTGCGGGATATGACGACGCCGGCGGCGTGGGTCGAGGCGTGGCGGGGCATGCCCTCGAGGGCGCGGGCGGTGTCGATGAGACCGTGCAGGCGCTCGTCGCTGTCGTAGAATTCCCTGAGCGGCTTCGAGAGCTTCAGCGCCTCGTCGAGCGTCATATTCAGCGCGAACGGCACCTGCTTGGCGACGGCGTCCGTCTCGCCGTAGCTGATGTTCAGTACGCGGCCGACGTCCCGTATCGCCGCCCGCGCGGCCATGGTGCCGAACGTGACGATCTGGGCGACGTGGTCGGCGCCGTACTTGCGGTTAACATAATCTATGACCTCGCCCCGGCGGCGGACGCAGAAGTCCATGTCGATATCGGGCATGGTCACGCGTTCGGGGTTCAGGAAGCGCTCGAAGAAGAGGCTGTATTTGATCGGGTCGACGTCGGTGATGCGCAGCGTGTAGCTCACGAGCGAGCCGGCGGCGGAGCCGCGTCCCGGCCCGACGGGGATGCCCTGCCGCCGGGCGTAATTGACAAAATCCCAGACGATGAGGAAGTAGTCGACAAACCCCATCTGGCCTATGACGCCAAGCTCGTAATCGAGCTGCGCGGTCAGGCTCCCGTCCGGGTCGGGGTAACGCTCCCGAAGGCCGTCGAAGCACAGGCGGCGCAGGTAGGCGAAGCTGTCCGTCTCGCCGTCGGGCAGGGCGAAGCGGGGCAGGTGGTAGTGGCCGAACTCGAAATCGAAGGCGCACATATCCGCGATTTTCTGCGTGTTCTCGTACGCCTCGGGATAGTCCGGGAACAGCGCGCGCATTTCGTCCTCGCTCTTGAGGTACAGCTCGTCGGACTCGAATTTCATGCGGTCGGTCTCGTCGACGGTCTTGCCGGTCTGGATGCACATGAGCACGTCCTGAATCCTCGCGTCCTCGCGGCGGAGGTAGTGCGCGTCGTTTGTGACGACGAGGGGGATGCCCGTCTCCTGATGCAGGCGGATGAGTCCCTGTGCGGCGCGGCGTTCGTCCGGGATGCCGTGATCCTGCAGCTCCAGATAGAACGACCCGCGCCCGAAAAGCCCGTCCAGCTCCAGCGCCCGGGCCTTCGCGCCCTCGTAGTCGCCGTGGACAAGCTTCTGGGGGATGTCGCCCGCGAGACAGGCCGACAGGCATATAAGCCCCTCCGCGTGCTCGTGCAGAAGCGCCCAGTCGATGCGGGGCTTGACGTAGAAGCCGTCGGTGAACGCACGGGAGACGAGACGGCACAGGTTGTGGTAGCCCGTCTCGTTTTTGCAAAGCAGGATCAGATGCGAGTAGTTGTTGTCGACGCCGTACTCCCGGTCGGTCAGGGAACGCGGGGCGACGTAGACCTCGCAGCCGATGACCGGCTTGACGCCGGCGGCCACGCAGGCTTTATAGAACGCGACCGCGCCGTACATGACGCCGTGGTCGGTGACGGCGAGGGCGTTCTGCCCCAGCTCCCTGGCGCGTTCGGCCATTTCCGAGATGCGGCATGCGCCGTCAAGCAGGCTGTACTCGCTGTGAACGTGCAGATGGACAAAGGACATCGTATACGAAACCTCAAAAAGCTGTGAAAGCTGTGAAAATCGCGAAAGCCGGGAAAGCGATGCGGATTATGAGGGCTGCCCGCCGCCAAGCTCCCGGCTGTATTCCATGAGCTTGCGGATGCGGTGGTTCATGCAGCTTTTCGTGACCGGCGGGCAGGCGAGCTGGGCGAGGTCTGTCAGACTGCATGACGGGTTTGCGATGCGCAGAAGCGCCGTCTCCTGCAAAGCGGGCGGCAGGGCGTCGAGACCGGGGCCGGACTCGATGGCGCGGATGGCGTCGAGCTGGACGCCGGCGGCGTCGGCGATCTTGCCGGCGTTTCCCATATCGCAGTTTGTGAGGCGGTTGATCGTGTTCGTCATGTGCTTTTCGACCTTCGTCTGCATAAGCTCCATCGCGGAGACGGGCGCGCCCATCGTCGTGAGAAGATCCTCGATCTCGCCGCTTTTCTTGAAATAGGTGAGGTACCCTGCGCCGCGCCGCGCCTCACGGGGCCGGAAGCCCATCTCGAGCAGCAGGCTGTACGTCTCGCGGCACACGCTCTGATGGCTTGTGAGAAGCTCGAGATGATAGCGCTTGCCGGGGTCAATCACGCTGCCCCCGGCGAGGAACGCGCCGCGCAGGAACGCGGCCCGGTCGCAGTCATCCTCCGCGATGGCGAGGTTTATGTGCAGCGCGACGGTGCGGGCCGTGTCGAAGCCGAACGCGTTGAAGATCGTCTCGAGCTTCTTCGCGTCCGTGATGAGAAACGAGCGCCGTCCCGTCCGGCCCTCGGGCGGGAGGATGTCAAACGTTACGCCGAACGCCCGGCGGAAGAGCCTCGGCAGCCGTGCGGCGAATTCGTCGTTCTCGGTGATGATACGCGCCTCGCGCAGGGAGAAGGTGTGCGCGTACAGCAGCACGCCCAGCGCCTCCGCGAGGGCGCAGCACGGCTTTGACACCGCGGGACGGCACAGCTCGGCCTTGACCCGGGAGGAAAAGCTTGTGAGGGGCGTTTCGGCAATCGGCCCGTCTTCGGAAGCCGGTTCGTTCACGGCAATCGGTCTGTTATCGGAATTCGGTTCATTCATGGTTCGGTCACACAATTCTGGTCGCGGCGTAGAAGTGGTAGATGCCCATCAGCGCCCGGGCGAGGGCGGCGGGGTCGTGCCGGATGAGTCCGTCGTCCCACGCCGCGATCGGCGCGAAGGAGGGCTTCAGCTTCATGGCGCGCAGCTCCGCCCGGCTCACGGCGACCGGGACGGCGTTCTCGGCCCGGTAGGCGGCGAGCAGCCCGTCGGGGATGGGACGGTCGTTGATGAGGATATGCTGGAAAAGCCCCGGTCCGCCGTGGTCGAGCAGGGCCTTGACGTGGTCTGAAGCGGTGTAGCCCTCGGTCTCGCCGTCCTGGGTCATGACGTTCATGAC
>CAJOFW010000003.1:4939-6294 GCA_905234005.1 uncultured Oscillospiraceae bacterium | reverse complement strand
CGTGTAGAGGCTGCCTGGCCCGAGGACGATCAGCTCCGCCTCACGGATGGCGTCGAGGGCCGCGTCGAGCGCGGGAGGCGACGGCGGGTCGAGGCTCACGCGGGTGATGACCGCGTCGGACTTTTTCTTGTAGTCGGTGATCGTCGTCTCGCCGCGCACGACGGCGCCGTCGGAAAAACGGGCCTGCAGGACGATGTTCTCGTTCGTCACGGGCAGGACGCGGCCGGTGATCGCGAGCACGGAGCTGAGCGCGGCGACGGCCTGATCGAACGTCGGAAACATATCGTTGAGCGCCGCGAGCAGGAGATTGCCGAGGCTCTGCCCGCTGAGGCTCCCCTCGTGGAAGCGGTAGGCCAAAAGCGCCTCCATGGCCGGCTCGGCGTTCGCGAGCGCCTGGATGCAGTTGCGTATGTCGCCGGGCGGCGGCATGCCCAGCTCGCGGCGCAGCACGCCGCTGCCGCCGCCGTCATCCGTCACGGTGACGACGGCGGTGATGCTGCTCGAGTGGGCCTTGAGGCCGTGCAGCATCGTCGAAAGACCCGTTCCGCCGCCGAGGACGGCGATGCGGGGGGATACGGTAAATTTCATGTTGATCAATGATCCCTTATAGATAAGGCGTCCTGCAAAAGGCGTCCGGTGACAGGCGTCCGGTGAAACGCCCGGCGATCATCCGCCCGGCGTCAGTGCGCAAGCTCGCGGTGCAGGACGCTGACGGAGATGTCCCGGGACTCGAGCGCGTCCGCGAGCGCCTGCGCCATGGCGACGCTGCGGTGACGGCCGCCGGTGCACCCGATCGCGACGGTCAGCTCCGCCCGGTCCTGCTCAAAGAGCGGCACGAGGAAGGTCACAAGCTCGTCGAGCCGGCTTCTGAGCTGCACGGCGGCGTCGTGGCCGAAGATGTAATCGCGCACGGGCGCGTCGAGACCGGTCAGATCGCGAAGGGCGTCCATGTAGTACGGGTTCGGCAGGCAGCGGACGTCGAACACGATGTCGGCCTCGGGCGGGAGGCCGTTTTTGTAGCCGAAGGACATGACGCTGACCGAGAAAAAACGCCTGCCCGGCTCAAGCAGCGACCGGATGCGGGCGCCCAGGGCGTTGAGGCTCATGCCGGTCGTGTCGATCACGAGGTCGGCGCGCTCACGCATGGGGGCAAGCAGCGCGGCCTCACGCTCGAGCGCGCGGCGGGTATCGCCGGCGGACGCGGCGAGGGGATGACGGCGGCGGCTCTCCTTGTAGCGGCGCAGAATCGCGTCGGTCGCGGCCTCGAGGTAGAGGATGCGTATCGTGCCGTCGAGCCGGGACAGCTCGTCGAGCACGTCGGCGAGGGCTTCGTGATCGGCCAGCGAGCGCACGTC
>CAJOFW010000003.1:0-4751 GCA_905234005.1 uncultured Oscillospiraceae bacterium | reverse complement strand
TCCCGTATGGTGCGGGTCAATCCCGTATGACGCGCACCTCCGGCTCGAGCGTGATGCCCGTGCGGGAGGCGACGACGGTTTGTATGTGCTCCATGAGGCGCAGCACGTCCTCACACGTCGCGCCGCCGGCGTTCACGACAAAGCCGGCGTGCTTCGGCGAGACCTGCGCCCCGCCGATCCGAAAGCCCTTCAGCCCCGCCTCGTCGATGAGCGCGGCGGCATAGCCGCCGACGGGGCGTTTGAACGTGCTGCCGGCGGAGGGCATATCGAGCGGCTGGCTTGCGCGCCGCTTTTCCATGAGCTCACGCATACGCGCCGCGATGGTATCCGGGTCGCCCGGTGTGAGCGCGAACGCGCAGCGCAGCACGACGCAGTCCGGCCGGTCGGACAGGACGCTGTGCCGGTACGAAAAGCCGTGCTCATCGCCGCGCAGCGTGCGGCGGGCCATCGTCCCGTCGAGGCAGTCGGTCGTGACGAGCACGTCCTTCAGCTCGCCGCCGTAGGCTCCGGCGTTCATGACCGCGCCGCCGCCCACGCTGCCGGGGATGCCGTGGGCAAACTCAAGACCCGTCAGCCCCGCCGCCTGCGCCGCCGCCGCCGTGCGGGCGAGCGTGGCCCCGGCCTCGGCGGTGACGGTCGTGCCGGACACGGCGATCCGCCCCGCGCCGGGGCAGGTCTTCAGAACGACGCGGCGAAGGCCCGCGTCGGGAAAGAGCATATTTGTGCCGTTGCCGAGCAGCAGCGGCTTCACGCCCCGGTGAAACAGCAGCACGCACGCCGCCTCCAGCTCCTCTGACGAGCCGGGCAGCAGCATGACGTCCGCGGGGCCGCCGATGCGGAACGAGCAGTGACCGGACAGCGGCTCGTTCTCGCGTATTTCGAGAGACGGCAGCGCCGCCGTCAGGTCGGCGATGAGAGATGTATAGTTCAATGTAAAAACGCTCCCTGTGACAGAGATGATGAGGCGTCGGAACGCGGCCCGTCAGAACGATATGCCCGCGTCGACGGACGCGTCGATGCGGCTTGCCAGCTCCTCGGCGGCGTTGTAGCCGAACTTCTTCTGGCGGTTTGTCATCGCGGCGATCTCGAGGATGACGGCGAGGTTTCGCCCCGGCCGCACCGGGATCGTGACGAGGGGGAGGGACACGTCGAGAAAAGACGTGGTTTCCGTTTCAATGCCGAGGCGGTCGTATTTGCGGCTGTCGTCCCACGCCTCGAGCGATACGACGAGGTCGATCGGGCAGGAGGGCTTTACGGCGCCGATGCCGTAGACGTTGCGGACGTTGATGACGCCGATGCCGCGCAGCTCCATGAAATACTGGATGATGGCCGGCGACCGGCCCATCAGCGAGTCGCGGGAGGTGCGGAGAATCTCCACCGCGTCGTCCGCGATGAGGCGGTGGCCGCGCTTTATCAGCTCAAGCGCCGTTTCGGATTTGCCGATGCCGCTGTCGCCGGTGATGAGCATCCCCTCGCCGTGCACCTCCACGAGACCGCCGTGGACGGTCTGGCGCGGGGCCAGATGCCGGCGCAGCGTACCGATGAGCTGGGCGTAGAATTCCGAGGTGTTCATGTCCGTCGTGAGGACGCTGACGCCGCACTCCCGGGCGACCTCGATACATTCGGGCATGACGGCCACGTTGTGCGCGATGATGACGGCCGGGACGTGTCCCTCCTTTCCGCGCTCACGCATGACACAGCGGAACGCCTCGCGCCGCAGGTGCGGCGACATGGCCCCAAGCAGGGCGTGCTCGGAGTTTCCGATGATCTGCAGGCGGTCGGTGTCGTAGTATTTGAGGTGGCCCAGAAGCTGGATGCCGGGGCGGTTCAGGTCGGCGGAGGTGATGAGCACGTCGTCGTAGTCGGGCGCGGCGTAGGCGATGCCGAGCGAATGCTCCTCCGCGATCTGGGAGAGCTTGACGGAATATACCAAGGGAATACCCCCTTTAACAGTATGGCCTTTCCGCTATTTTAATACAATCAGGGGTGTTTCGCAATCCAATTGACGTGAAAAATGACGACAAACCCGAATTTTTTCGGCGTTTTGAAAAAAACGCTTGCATTTTTCGCGTTGTTCTGGTATGATAGCAAAGCTGTTCAAACAGTAGGAAGGAGCTGATTACGATGGCTAAATGTGAAATCTGCGGAAAAGGTGTGACTTTCGGCATCAAGGTCAGCCATTCCCACCGGCGCTCGAACCGCATGTGGAAGCCCAACGTAAAGCGCGTGAAGGCGGTCGTCAACGGCACGCCGACGCACGTCTACGTGTGCACCCGCTGCCTGCGCAGCGGCAAGGTTCAGCGCGCTGTGTGATCCCGTTTCCGTAAAGAAATCATCTCCGAGGCGTAAAGCCCCGGAGATTTTCTTTTTTTACCGCGCACGCCTCCGCCGTGGACGGCGGAGGCGTGCGGAGCATAAGCTTACAGGTTCACATAATGTGTTTACATAATCAGAACAGGCCGCACACAAGCTCGGTGTAGGCGGCGGGGTCGTCGAGGGGGATGCCGGCGATCAGCTCGGCCTGCGCCAGCAGCACCATCGCAAGACGGGCGGCGCGGGGCCTGTCCTCGGCATACGCCTTTTTGAGCGCCTCGAACGCGGGATGGGAGCCGTTCAGCTCGAGCACGCGTTTTGCCTTGATGTTCTGGCCCTCGGGCACGCCGGGGATGCTCTGGAAGTATTTCTCCATCTCGAGCGTGACCTCGCCCTCGGTCGTGAGGAACACGGGCTGGCTCTTGAGCTTGTGGCTCAGGCGCACGGTCTCCACGAGGCCGGGCAGGCTCTCCTTAACGAAATCGAGAAGCTCACGGGACTCCTCCTGCTGCTGCTCCGTCTCCTTCTTCTCATCCTCGGACTCGAGTCCGAGGTCGTCGGAGGTGACGTTGCAGAAGGGCTTTTCCTGATAGGCGCGCAGAATCTGCATCACGAACTCGTCGACGCTGTCGGTCAGGCAGAGCATATCGTACCCGGCGGCGCGGACGGTCTCGGCCTGCGGCAGGGCGGCTGCGCGTTTGACGGTCTCGGCGCAGGCGTAGTAGATCTTCTCCTGTCCCTCGGGCATGGCCGCGACGTATTCGGCGAGGGTGACGAGCTTGTCGTTGTTCGCGCTGTGGAACATCAGCAGATCCTGAAGCTGATCCTTGTGCATGCCGTAATCGCCGACGACGCCGTATTTGAGCTGCGGCGCGAACGCCTCGTAGAACGTCGTATATTTCTCGCGATCCTCGTCGCGCAGGCGGGCAAGCTCGCCCTGGATCTTCTTCTCAAGGTTGCCGGCGATGATCTTGAGCTGGCGGTCGTGCTGCAGAAGCTCACGGGAGATGTTCAGGCTCAGGTCGGGCGAGTCGACGACGCCGCGTACAAACCGGAAATATTCCGGAACGAGGTCGGCGCATTTCTCCATGATCATGACGCCGGAGGAATAGAGCTGCAGACCGGGCTGGTAGTCGCGGGTGTAGTAGTCGTACGGGGCCTTGGCCGGGATGAACAGCATGGCCCGGTAGCTCGTCAGACCCTCCGCGTTCACACGGATGACGCCGACGGGGTCGGTCATGTCGTGGAAGTGCTCCTTGTAGTATTCCCTGCAGTCGTCGTCGGACGCCTCGCTCTTCGGGCGCTGCCAGATGGGGATCATCGTGTTGACGACCTGATCCTCGACGATCGTGTTGTAGGCGCCCTTGCCGTCCTCGCCGCCGTTTTCGTCCCACTCGCGGCGCTCGACCATCATGTGGATGGGCCAGCGGATGTAGTCGGAATACTTGCGGATGAGATCCCTGAGCTGCCAGCTCTCGAGGTAAGAGGAATAGTCCTCCTGCTCGGCGTCGGGCTTTATGTGCATGATGACGTCGGTGCCGACGGTATCCTTCTCACACGGCTCGACCGTATAGCCGTCCGCGCCCGTCGAATGCCAGCGGTACGCCTCGTCCGAGCCGAACGCCCTGGAGATCACCGTCACCTCGTCCGAGACCATGAACGCCGAGTAGAAGCCCACGCCGAACTGGCCGATCACGTCGACGGCGGCGCTGCCCGTCTCGCCCTCGCCCTCGGTCTCGCCGAGCATATCGCGGAACCGGCGCGTGCCGCTCGAGGCGATGACGCCGAGGTTGGCCTCCAGCTCCTCCTTTGTCATGCCGATGCCGTTGTCGGATACGGTCAGCGTCCGGGCGTCCCTGTCCACGTCGACGCGGATGAGGAAATCCTCTCTTGCCATGCCGACGGCCTCGTCCGTCAGGGAGCGATAGCAGAGCTTGTCGATCGCGTCCGAGGCGTTCGAGATGATCTCGCGCAGGAAGATCTCCTTATGGGTGTAGATGGAGTTGATCATGAGGTCCAGAAGACGCTTCGACTCCGCTTTGAACTGTTTCTTTGCCATGTTATCATTCGACCTTTCGTTCCATGCAGATTAGCACTCAAGTTTCATGAGTGCTAATTTACCACGATTTGCCCACGCTGTCAAGGGCTGTCTCGGATTGTTCACAATTCAATTACAAGTTGATTACAGTTTGGCAAAGCCGCTTTACTTTCCCCTGTGCGGTGCATATAATCGTTTTGTTCTACGCTTTACATAATATTATAGAACACATAGATTTGACAGATTTGAGGTTAGATATGAGACGTCCTTTGCATATGCTGCTCACGGCGCTGCTGCTCGCGGCGCTGCTCTGCGCCTGCGGACGGAGCGGCGGCGGGCAGGCGGCCGGGGCGACCGAGCCGCCGGAGCCGACGGCGGCGGTCACACCGACGGCGCCGCC
>CAJOFW010000002.1 GCA_905234005.1 uncultured Oscillospiraceae bacterium | reverse complement strand
GGCACGACGCCGATGTCGTAGAGGAATTTGTGCCAGAACCGGGAGTACAGCAGATGCAGCGTCGTGTGCTCCATGCCGCCGTTGTACCAGTCGACCGGCGTCCAGTATTTGAGCGCCTCCTCCGACGCGATCGCGGTGTCGCAGTCGGGGTCTGTGTAGCGCAGGAAATACCAGCTCGAGCCGGCCCACTGCGGCATGGTGTCGGTCTCACGCTCGGCGGGGCCGCCGCACTGCGGGCATTTGCACTCCACCCAGTCACGCATCTTCGACAGCGGGCTTTCGCCGGTGTCGGTAGGCTCGTAGCTCTCGACCTCGGGCAGCAGGATGGGCAGCTCCTCCTCGGGCACGGGCACCCAGCCGCACGACGGGCAGTTCACCATCGGGATCGGCTCGCCCCAGTAGCGCTGACGGGAGAACACCCAGTCGCGGAGCTTGTAGTTGATCTTGCGCTCGCCGATGCCCTTCTCCTCGAGCCAGGCGATCATCTTCTCGATGGCCTCCTCGACGGGCAGACCGTTCAGGAAGCCGGAGTTTACCATAATACCCGTGGCGCAGTTTGTGTACGCGGCCTCCTCGACGTTGCCGCCGGCGACGACCTCGATGATCGGCAGATCGAACGCACGGGCGAAATCCCAGTCGCGTTCGTCGTGGCCGGGTACGGCCATGATCGCGCCGGTGCCGTAGGTCGCGAGGACGTAGTCGGAGATGAAAATGGGGATCTCCGCGCCGTTCACGGGGTTGATCGCGGCGACGCCGTCGAGCCGGACGCCGGTCTTGTCCTTGACAAGCTCGGTGCGCTCAAACTCGGACTTGTGCGCTGCGGCGTCCTGGTAGGCGCGGACGGCGTCGGCGTTTTTGAGAAGCGGCATCCACTTCTCGACAAGGGCGTGCTCGGGGGCCATGACCATGTACGTCGCGCCGAACAGCGTGTCGCACCGGGTCGTGAAGATACGCATGGTATCGCCCGCCGTCGTCGCGAAATCGACCTCCGCGCCGGTGGAGCGGCCGATCCAGTTCTTCTGCTGGATTTTGACGCGTTCGATGAAGTCCACGTCGTCGAGGTCGTCGATCAGGCGCTGGGCGTAGGCGGTGATTTTGAGCATCCACTGGCTCTTTTCCTTCTGGACGACCTGGGAGCCGCAGCGCTCGCACACGCCGTTCACGACCTCCTCGTTCGCGAGCACGCACTTGCAGGACGTGCACCAGTTGACGGGCATGGTCGCCTTGTAGGCGAGGCCGTGCTTGTAGAGCTGCAGGAAAATCCACTGCGTCCATTTATAATATTTCGGGTCGGTCGTATCGACGCAGCGATCCCAGTCGAAGCCGAAGCCGAGCATTTTGAGCTGGGCGGTGAAGTTTTTGATGTTCTGCTTCGTCACCTCACGGGGGTGCATATGGTTCTTGATCGCGTAGTTCTCGGTCGGGAGGCCGAACGCGTCGTAGCCGATCGGGAACAGGACGTTATAGCCCTGCATCCGGCGCTTGCGGGCGACGATATCCATCGCGGTGTACGGGCGCGGATGGCCGACGTGGAGTCCCTGCCCGGAGGGGTACGGAAACTCCACAAGCCCGTAGAACCTGGGGCGGGGATCGCCGGTCTTCGCGGCGTAGGGCTTCGTCTCCTCCCACTGCGCCTGCCATTTCTTCTCAATTCGTTCAAAATCGTATGCCATATTCTTATGCCTCTGTCTGGATTATTTCCCGGATGTCGATCTCGGTCGCGTCGCTCCAGAGCCGTTCCAGGCCGTAGAACTCGCGTGTTTCACGCTGGAAGATGTGCACGATGATACAGCCGAAGTCCAAAAGCAGCCAGTTGGAGTTGCGGTAGCCCTCCCGCCTTATCGGGGGCAGCCCCGCCTCGGAGAGCTGCTTGTCCACCTCGTCGTACAGCGTGCGGACGTGGGTCGTGGAGTTGGCCGTGCATATGACGAAATAATCCGCCAGCACGGTCAGATCCGTGGTTTTCAGAAGGCGGATGTCAACGCCCTGCTTGTCGTCAAGCGCCCTGACCGCCAGCCTTGCGGCTTCATAAGGTTCCATATAGATATCTCCCGTATGATAAGAAGTAATAGACTGTTTGCCGGTACGCCCGCATGCGGTTTACATAACCTCCGCCGGTACGCCCGTGTCCTGTCAGCCGACCGTGTCCGGTATGCCCTCGGCGCGGACGGGCGCGAGGCCCCTTCGGCGCAGGTTGTTCAGATACCACGCGTGGCCCGAGACGGAGTTGATATGCGCGGGCGAGCCCTTGCCGCGAACCTCGTCGAGGCTCATGCGCAGCGCAAGCTCCATGGCGCGGTCGAGATCCTCGTAGCACGCTTTCCGCAGCTCCTTCAGGCCGGCGAAGCCCTCGCGGCCCGGCTCGATGTAGTCGGCGAGGTAGGTGATCATCTCAAGCGTCGTCATGCCCGGGCGGCCGGTCGTATGGAACCGGATCGCGATGGCCGTATCGGTCGAGAGACCGAACAGCGCCGACGCAAGCGCCGCGCCGGTCTTCGCGTGCAGGAGCTTTTCACTCGCACGCTCCAGCTCATCCGTCATGATAGCATATTTTTCGCACAGGCGCAACTGCTCGTCGTGGTCAAGACGCTTTGTGATGTCGTGGCAGATCGCGGCCTCGGCCGCCTCGCCGGGGTCGGCGCCCCACCGCTCCGCGAGACGCAGAGCCTCCTGCTCCACGCCCCGGACGTGCGCGACGCGTTTCGGCGCGAGGTACGCGTAGGCCTCCCGGCGCAGCCACTCGAAATCGGGCTTCGCGCCGTAGAGCCGCTTTTGGATGATGTGCGCGTACACCTCGCCGGGCAGAAGCTCCGCGCCGCCGCGTGCCCTCAAAAGCGCCCGTATCGCCGTGGACGACGCCTCTACCGGCTCGCCGGGGATGACGTACACGGTCGCGCCGTATCGGTCACGCAGGATATCCGCCGCCCGTTCGATCTCGGCCTGTCTCCCCTTTTCGCGTGAGAATACGGCGATGGACGCGTTGGCGGCGATCGTCTCCGGCTCGTGCCAGGTCGGGAAGGTGATCAGCATATCCGTGCCGAGCAGGAAGATCAGCTCGTCGTCCGGGTATCGTGCCTTGAGCTCACACACGGTGTCGGCGGTGTAGCTCTTGCCCTCGCGCCTCAGCTCGATGTCGAGCGCCTCCGCGCCGGGGATCATGGCCGCCGCCAGCGCCGTCATACGCAGCCGCTCCGCCGCCGACGGGCTGTCCGGGTCAAGCTCCTTATGCGGCGGAACCGACGCGGGGATCAGGAATATCTTCTCCGGCCCGAGCGCCGCCGCGGCGGTCTGCACCGAACGGATGTGACCGAGGTGCGGCGGGTTGAAGCTGCCGCCAAAAATCAAAATACGCATGGCTTACCCCTTCGGCAGGGTGATTTTGGGCGTTTTTTCGTTTCGCCGGTAGATCACAAACACGCGCCCGATGACCTGCACGCCCTCCGCGCCGCAAGCCTCGCAGAGAAGCTTTTGCGCCTCCGCCGCCGTGTACATGCACGCCTCCTGCACCCGGCCCTTGACAAGCTCCCGGGCGGCGAGGGCGCTCTCCGCGCTCGCGACGACCGGCTCCGTGACGCCGGCCTTGCCGATGTAGAGGACGCACTCCTCCTTCTGGGCGAGGCTGCGCAGATACGCCCGCTGCTTTCCTGTCAACATAGACCGCTCCTTTCAAGCTCCGCCCGCAGCGCCTCCAGCGCCCGGCCCCGGTGGGACAGCCTGTTTTTTATATCGTCGCCAAGCTCGGCGAAGCTCTGCGCATAGCCCTCCGGCGCGAACACGGGATCGTAGCCGAAGCCGCCGTCCCCGGCCGGGGCCGTGAGGATCGTGCCGGGGCACTCGCCGGAAGCGCGCAGGACGCGGCCGCCCGGCATGACGCAGCAGATCGAGCAGACGAATTTCGCGTGCCTGTCCGATTCGCCCGCCAGCTTTTCGAGAAGGTATTCGTATTTCTGCCTGTCCGTCCAGTCCTTGCCGCCGCCGAAGCGGGCGGAGCGGACGCCGGGCGCGCCGCCGAGGGCGTCGACGCACAGGCCGGAATCGTCCGCGATGGCGGGGAAGTTCGTGTACTGCGATATCGTCGACGCCTTCAAATAGGCGTTCTCCTCAAAGGTATCGCCGGTCTCGTTGACCTCGAAGTCCACGCCGGCGATGGCCTGCGGCACGACGGTGATGCCGAGCGGTTCGAGGATTTCCTTAAATTCGCGGAATTTCCCCTGATTGTTCGAGGCGAGGATGAACGTCATTCCACCATGGCCTCCGCGAATTCCCTCGCGTTGAACGGGCGCAGATCGTCCACGCCCTCGCCCACGCCGACGAGCTTGACCGGCACGCCGAGCCGGTCGGCGATCGCGAACACGACGCCGCCCTTGGCCGTTCCGTCGAGCTTCGTGAGCACGATGCCGGTGACGCCGGCGGCCTTCGCGAACTGCTCCGCCTGCAAAAGCCCGTTCTGCCCCGTCGTCGCGTCAAGCACGAGCAGCACCTCGCAATCGGCGTCGGGCAGCTCGCGGTGTATGATCCTCGTGATCTTCGTCAGCTCGTTCATGAGGTTCTGCTTGTTGTGGAGGCGGCCGGCGGTGTCCACGATGATGACGTCCGTGCCCCTTGCCTTCGCGGCGTTGCACGAGTCGAACACGACCGCGCCGGGGTCGCCGCCCTCGCCGTGCTTGATGATCTCCACGCCCGTGCGCTCCGCCCAGATGGCAAGCTGCTCCGACGCGGCAGCGCGGAAGGTGTCCGCCGCCGCGAGCAGAACCTTTTTGCCCTGGCCCTTGAAGTACGCCGCGAGCTTGCCGATCGTCGTCGTCTTGCCGACGCCGTTGACGCCGACCATCACGATGACCGAGGGCTTCGTGTTGAGGCGCAGCCCCTCCGTGCCGGCCTTTTCCATCTCCTTGACAAGCTCGTCGACGAGCGCCTTTTTCATCTTGTCGCCCCACAGGCCGGAGTAGCCGCGCAGCTCGTTTGTGACACGCTCGGCAAGCTCCGCGCCGGCGTCCGCCATGACGAGGCGTTCCTCCAGCTCGTCGAGAAGCTCCGTATCGCTCTCATCGGCAAACGTCGAAAACAGCGTTGCCAGAAAGCCCTTTTTCTTTTCCTTGAAGAGTGCCATGGTTCTCCTTTGCGCCCGCCGGCCCGTAAAGGCCGCAGGGCTGAGTATATTATATGTATTGCTGTATGTATTGCTGGTAATATATCCGGCCGTCAGCTATAACCGGCCGCAAGCCGCCCTCACGCCTCGGCGGTCTTCTGCGCCTCGGCGAGATCCAGCTCGATCACGCTCGATACGCCCTTCTCCTGCATCGTCACGCCGAAGAGCACGTCGGCGAATTCCATCGTGCCGCGCCGGTGGGTGATGACGATGAACTGCGTCTGGTTGAGCCGGTGCAGGTACTCGGCGAAGCGGATGACGTTCTCCTCGTCCAGCGCGGCCTCGATCTCATCCATGACGCAGAACGGCGTGGGCCGCAGCTTGAGGATCGAGTAGTACAGCGCGATCGCGACGAACGCCTTCTCCCCGCCGGACAGCAGGCTGATGTTCGATACAGCCTTGCCGGGCGGCTGCACCCTGATTTCGATGCCGCAGCCGAGCACATCGTCCGGGTCCTCGAGCCGGAGGGCGGCCTTCCCGCCGCCGAACAGCTCAAGAAACGTCGCCTGAAAGCTCTCGTTGATCGCGTCGAACTCCTGCCGGAAGATCGACTCCATCTCGTGCGTGATGTCGGCGATGATGGTCAGAAGCTCGTTTTTCGCCTTGGTGATGTCGTCCCGCTGCTCGGAGAGGAAATCGTATCGCTCCCCGACGCGTTTGGCCTCCTCGATCGCGCCGAGGTTCGGCGTACCGAGGGCGTGGATGGACTTTTTCAGCTCCGCGATGCGCCGATTCGCCGCCGTGAGGCTTTCGATCGGCTTTCGCTGCTGCTGGGCGGCGGTGCGGGACAGCTCGTAGGTGTCCCAGAGCTTGTCGACGATCTGGTTTTCCTCCATCTCGGCGGCGAGGATGCGCCGTTCGAGCGCCGAGGCGGTGCGTTCCTGATCGAGAAGCTGCTCGTTTCGCCGCTGCGTGTCGCGGTCGGCCTGCGTGCGCTGGGCCTCGAGGTCGAGCTTCTGCTGCGTGATCTCACGGATGCGGGCGCGATAGCCCTCCGCCCGCTCATCCAGCGTCCGGCGGCGTTCGGCGCTGCGGGCAAGCTCGTCGTCGATGGCGGCGTTTTTGCGCCGGTACTCCTCGATCAGCGCCCGGCGCTGGTCGCCGCCGGCGGCCATGGCCTCGCGGACGTCCTCGAGCTGGGCGATGTTCGCCCGCTTTGCCTTGCGCTCCGCGTCCACGGACGCTGCGTCCCGGGAGGCGGCGGCAAGCTCGTCCCCGGCGACGCTCATGTCGTACCGCGCCGCCGCAAGCTCGCGTTCCGCCGCGCCAAGCGCCTCGGTCTTTTCCGCAAGCACGCCCTCCAGCGCCTTGCGCTCGGTTTTCAGCCGCGCAAGCTCGTTTGCGCGGGACAGAATGCCCGTGCCCCGGGCGGCGCTGCCGCCGGTCATGGAGCCGCCGGCGTGGATCATCTGCCCGTCGAGCGAGACGATCCGATAGCGGTTGCCGCCCCGGCGGGCGATTTCCACCGCGTCGGCCAGCGTCTCCGCGACGACCGTGCGGCCGAGCAGATTTTCAAAGATGCCGCGATAGCGCGGTTCAAACTCCACAAGGTCGAGCGCAAGCCCGAGATAGCCCCGCTCCCCCCGCGGCAGGTCGCGCAGAACGCCGCCGCGTATCACGTCGAGGGGCAGGAAGGTGGCGCGGCCTCCGTCCCGCCGCTTGAGCAGCTCGATCGCCGCCTTGCCGTCACGCTGGCTGTCGACGACGATGTTCTGCGCCGCCGCGCCCAGCGCGGTCTCGATGGCGAGGGCGCAGCGATCCTGTGTGCGGACGAGATTCGCGACCGGGCCGTGGATGCCGGAGAGCGTACCGCGCTGCGTCTCGCGCATGACGGTCTTGACGGCGCGGTTGTAGCCCTCGTAGTCCTTCTCCATCTCCGTCAGCATGGAGATGCGCCCATCCATCGTGCGGCCGTCGACGGTCAGGCGGTTCACCTCGTCCCACAGGTCGGCCACGCGCTTTTCCCGGCCGCCCATTTTCATGCGGTGGCCGTTTACGACGTTCGTGAGCTGACCCACGCGGGCCGTCAGCTCACGCAGCTCGTCGTCCGCCCGGGCGACGCGGTCGTTCAGCTCGCCGATCTGCGCATCGAGGGCGCGGACGCGATCCTCGTCCTGCGTCATATCGCTCTCGGTGCGGGCGATCGCGTCCTCGTTGCCGCTCCGATCCGTCCGCAGCACGGCGGCTGCGCGTTCGTTCTCCGCGATGTCGGCCTCCGTCCCGGACAGGCGTTCGCGGACACTCTCGGCCTCGACGTCCTTTTCGCGCATACGCTCCGCGATGGACTCCGACGCCTGATAGCCGTTCGCGAGCGCTTCACGCGTCTTCTCCAGCTCCGCCTTCGCCTGCTCGAAGCTCTCCCGGATGGACGCGGACTGCCCCGCGAGCTTGTCCAGCGTCTCCATCCATGCCGACACCTCGATCACGCGCAGCTCTTCGCGCAGAACGAGGTATTTCTCCGCGACCTCCGCCTGCTTGCGCAGCGGCCCGAGCTGCATCTCCAGCTCGTCGATCTTGTCGCCGACACGCAGAAGCGTCTCGTCCGTGGCCTTGAGCTTGCGCTCCGCCTCCTCCTTGCGGAAGCGGAAGCGGGATATGCCCGCCGCCTCCTCGAAGATCTCACGGCGATCCGTGCTCTTCGCGGAGACGATCTCCGCGATGCGGCCCTGACCGATGATCGAGTAGCCGTCCCGGCCGAGGCCGGTGTCCATCAGCAGCTCGTTGATATCACGCAGACGCACGGTCTCGCGGTTGATGTAGTATTCGCTGTCGCCGCTGCGGTAATACCGCCGCGCAATCGACAGCTCGTCGCAGTCGATGTTGAAGATGCGGGCGGAGTTGTCGAGGATCAGCGTCACCTGCGCAAAGCCCAGCGGCTTGCGCTTTTCGGTGCCGCCGAATATGACGTCCTCCATCTTGCCGCCGCGAAGGGCGCGGGTGCGCTGTTCGCCCATGACCCACAGCACCGCGTCGGATATATTCGATTTGCCCGAGCCGTTCGGGCCGACGATCATCGTGACGTCCTTATCAAACAGCAGCGTCGTCTTATCCGGAAAGGATTTGAAGCCCTGTATCTCCAGCGCCTTCAGGTACATGGGGCACCCACTTTCCGCCCACGGAACGCCGCGTTTATGCGTTTTGCTCTGCCATTTGCCATAAGAATTATATTACCACGTCCGCCATTGTTAATCAAGAAAAAATATCACGCATCACGCCGTCATACCGCCCGGAGGACAATTCGCCGTCCGGCCGCAAAAGTGCCCCGGAGCCGGAAATGACCGGTTCCGGGGCAGTTATGACGTTTGCGCGGATTACAGCGCGTTTGTGCGGCCCACGAGGGCGGAGAGGTCGACATAATCCTCCGCCTCAGCCGCGATCTCCTCGTCGGTCTCCACGTCCACGGCGCGGTACATCGAAAGACCGGAGCCGGCGGGGATGAGCTTGCCGATGATGACGTTCTCCTTCAGGCCGATCAGGTGGTCGACCTTGCCCTTGATGGCGGCGTCGGTCAGCACACGCGTCGTCTCCTGGAAGGAGGCGGCGGACAGGAAGCTCTCGGTAGCGAGGGACGCCTTTGTGATACCCATGAGAATCTGCGTCCACGCCGCGTAATGAAGATCCTCCTCCCCGGCCTCGATGCGGGCGCGGATGGCGTCGTTCGCGGCGCGGGCCTCGGTGATGTCGACGACGGAGCCGGACAGCAGCGTCGTGCTGCCGGGATCCTCCACGCGAACCTTGCGCAGCATCTGGCGGGCGATGACCTCGATGTGCTTGTTGTTGATATCGACGCCCTGCTGGCGGTAGACCTTCTCGACCTCCTGGACGAGGTAGTTCCGGACGCCCTGGCGGCCGTTGGCGTCGTCGTCGACGCCGCGTGTGCGCAGTACGTCGTGCGGATTCAGCGAGCCGCGGGTCAGCTCCTGACCCTGCTCGACATATTCGCCGTCGTGGACGATGATGCCGGCGGAGTACGGGATGTTGTAGACCTTCGTCTCGCCGAGGGCCTCGTTCGTAATGGAGAGAGCGCAGACCATGTTCTTCTTCGCGTCCTCCATCGAGACGATGCCGGGGATGTCGGCCAGCACGGCCATACGCTTGGGCCGCCGTGCCTCGAACAGCTCCTCGACACGGGGAAGACCCTGTGTGATGTCCTCGATGTCGGAGCCGGCCGCGCCGCCGGTGTGGAACGTACGCATCGTGAGCTGCGTGCCCGGCTCGCCGATGGACTGCGCGGCGATGACGCCGACGGCCTCGCCGGGATCGACCTGCTTGCCGGTTGCGAGGTTCATGCCGTAGCACTTCGAGCACACGCCGCTGCGCGCCTCGCAGCACATGACGGAGCGAACCTTCGCGGTGAATATGCCGTTGTCCTCGAGGACGCGGGCGTCAACGGGCATGAGCATATGGTCGGTGTCGAACAGCACCTCGCCGGTCTTCGGGCTTGTGATCGGCACGGCCGGGAAGCGGCCGCGTATGCTCTCGCCGAACGTCTGCGCGGCGCTGGCGGCGTCGACCTCGTCGATGCCGGCGGCCTCGAGCGCCTCCACGTCCTTCGGGCTGAACGCCTTGTAGCGGGGGACGATGACGGAGCCGTCCACCGGGCTTGTGATGTCCTGCGGGGCGAATTTGCCCTCGAGGGCGTCCCGGTTCACACGGGCGCGGACGATCTTGTCGAGGACGACACGGGCGTCGTTGCCGGCGGTCGTGCCGCAGTCCATCTCGCGGATGATGACCTCCTGCGAGACGTCGACGAGGCGGCGGGTCAGGTAGCCCGAGTCGGCGGTGCGGAGCGCCGTATCGGCCAGACCCTTGCGGGCGCCGCGGCTCGAGACGAAATACTCGAGGACGGTCAGACCCTCGCGGTAGTTGGCCTTGATGGGGATTTCAAGCGTCTTGCCGGAGGTGTTCGCGACGAGGCCGCGCATACCGGCGAGCTGACGGATCTGGTTCATGGAGCCGCGGGCGCCGGAGTTTGCCATCATGTAGATGGGGTTGAACTCGTCGAGGTTCGATTCGAGGGCGGCGGTGACCTCCTTCGTGGTTCTCTCCCACTCGGCGACGACGAGACGGTAGCGTTCGTCGTTCGTGAGAAGGCCGCGGCGGTATTGCTTTTCGATCTTCGGCAGGACGTCGCGCTCGGTCTCCGCGATGATGCGGGCCTTGGCCTCGGGGACGACCATGTCGGAGATGGCGATCGTGATCGCGCCGATCGTGGAGTACTTGTAGCCGAGGGCCTTGATCTTGTCGAGAACCTCCGTGGCGATCGTGAAGCCGTGCTTGTCGATGCAGCGCTGTACGATCTTGCCGAGAAGCTTCTTATCGACGCGGAAGCTGATCTCCTGCTTGAACGCGTTCGCGGGGTCGGAGCGGTCTACAAAGCCGAGATCCTGCGGGATCGGCTCGTTGAAGATGATGCGGCCCACGGTCGTATCGACAAGCTCGGAACGGCTCGTGCCGTCCGCCGCCGTCTTCGTGAAGCGCACCTTGATCGGCGCGTGGATGCCGACGACCTTCTGCTCGTAGGCCATAATCGCCTCGGCGGGGGTCGAGAAATACTTGCCCGTGCCCTCCTCCTCGCGGGTGTACGTGAGGTAGTAGGAGCCGAGAACCATGTCCTGCGTCGGCACGGTGACGGGCTGGCCGTCCTGCGGACGCAGAAGGTTGTTGGCCGAGAGCATGAGCACGCGCGCCTCCGCCTGCGCCTCCGCCGAGAGCGGGACGTGGATCGCCATCTGGTCGCCGTCGAAGTCGGCGTTGAACGCCGTGCAGACGAGCGGATGGAGCCGCAGGGCGCGGCCCTCCACGAGCACAGGCTCAAACGCCTGGATGCCGAGGCGGTGCAGCGTGGGGGCGCGGTTGAGCATGACGGGATGCTCTTTGATCACCACTTCGAGGGCGTCCCAGACCTCTGTGCGCTGTTTATCCACCATTTTCTTGGCGGATTTGATGTTATTCGCGTTGCCGTCCTCCACCAGCTTCTTCATGATGAACGGACGGAACAGCTCGATCGCCATCTCCTTCGGCACGCCGCACTGGTAGAGCTTGAGGTCGGGTCCGACGACGATGACGGAGCGGCCGGAATAGTCGACACGTTTGCCGAGAAGATTCTGGCGGAAGCGGCCCTGCTTGCCCTTGAGCATATCGGACAGGCTCTTGAGCGCACGCGAGTTCGCGCCGGTGACGGCGCGGCCGCGGCGGCCGTTGTCGATGAGGGCGTCCACGGCCTCCTGGAGCATACGCTTCTCGTTGCGGACAATGATGTCCGGCGCGTTCAGCTCCATGAGACGCTTGAGGCGGTTGTTGCGGTTGATGACGCGGCGGTAGAGGTCGTTCAGATCGCTCGTGGCGAAGCGGCCGCCGTCGAGCTGAACCATCGGGCGCAGCTCGGGCGGGATGACCGGCAGCACGTCGATGATCATCCACTCGGGCCGGTTGCCCGACTGACGGAACGCCTCCACGACCTCGAGACGCTTGACGAGCTTGGCCTTCTTCTGGCCGGACGCCTCGGCAAGCTGCGCATGCAGCTCCTCGGCCAGCTCGTCGCAGTCGATGTCGGACAGAAGCTTCTTCACGGCCTCCGCGCCCATGCCGGCCTCGAAGTCGTCCTCGTACTTCTCCTTCATGTCGCGATACTCGCGCTCGGAGAGGATCTGGCACTTCTGCAGCGGCGAGAAGCCGGGGTCGGTCACGATGTACGCGCCGAAGTACAGCACCTTCTCGAGCACACGCGGGGTCAGGTCGAGCAGAACGCCCATCCGGGAGGGGATGCCCTTGAAGTACCAGATGTGGCTCACGGGCGTGGCGAGCTGGATGTGGCCGAGGCGTTCGCGGCGCACCTTGGACTTGGTGACCTCCACGCCGCAGCGGTCGCAGATTTTGCCCTTGTAGCGGATTTTTTTGTATTTGCCGCAGTGGCACTCCCAGTCCTTGGTCGGCCCGAATATGCGTTCGCAGAACAGGCCGTCCCTTTCGGGCTTGAGCGTGCGGTAGTTGATGGTCTCCGGCTTTTTGACCTCGCCGGAGGACCATTCGAGGATCATTTCCGGGGAGGCGATGCCGATCTGGATCGCCTCAAAAGGAGCGTAACCCATTATTCAAAGTCCTCCTCTCCGTCGTCCATGCTGTCGTCTGTATCGTCGGGATAGTTGTCGGTGTAGTCGTCGTTCGTCTCCTCCGCTCCGTCGCCGAAGTCAAGCTCCAGCTCGTCCTCGTCGATGTCCTCGATGGCGTAGCCGGAGGACTCGATCTCGCGCTCGTCGGACTTGTACTCCACGGAGCTGAACGTCGGCGTGAAGTCGTCGTCCTCGTCGTCCTTCAGCTCGATGATCTCGCCGTCCTTATCGAGGACGCGGACGTCGAGGCAGAGGGACTGCAGCTCCTTCACGAGCACCTTGAAGGACTCGGGCACGCCGGGCTGCGGGATGTTGTGGCCCTTGACGATGCTCTCGTACGTGCGGACGCGGCCCGTCACGTCGTCGGACTTGACGGTCAGGATCTCCTGCAGCGTGTACGCCGCGCCGTAGGCCTCGAGCGCCCAGACCTCCATCTCGCCGAAGCGCTGGCCGCCGAACTGGGCCTTGCCGCCGAGCGGCTGCTGGGTGACGAGGCTGTAGGGGCCGGTGGAACGGGCGTGGATCTTGTCGTCCACGAGGTGGTGGAGCTTGAGGAAGTATACGTAGCCGACCGTGACGTCGTTGTCGAACACCTCGCCGGTGCGGCCGTCGCGGAGCTGGATCTTTCCGTCCTCACGCAGACCGGCGAGCTGAAGGCTCTCGCGGATGGTCTGCTCGTTCGCGCCGTTGAAGACAGGCGTCGCGACCTTCCAGCCGAGGGCCTGCGCCGCGTAGCCGAGGTGAACCTCGAGAACCTGTCCGATGTTCATACGCGAGGGGACGCCCAGCGGGTTCAGGACGATGTCGAGCGGCGTGCCGTCCGGCAGGTAGGGCATATCCTCCTTCGGCAGGATGCGGGACACGACGCCCTTGTTGCCGTGGCGGCCGGCCATTTTGTCGCCGACGGAGATCTTGCGCTTCTGGGCGATGTAGACGCGGACGACCTGGTTGACGCCCGGGCTCATCTCATCGCCGTTTTTGCGGGTAAAGACCTTCACGTCCACGACGATGCCGCTCTCGCCGTGGGGCACCTTGAGGCTCGTATCGCGAACCTCGCGGGCCTTCTCGCCGAAGATGGCGCGCAGCAGGCGCTCCTCGGCCGTGAGATCGGTCTCGCCCTTCGGCGTGACCTTGCCGACAAGGATGTCGCCGGAGCGTATCTCGGAGCCGACCGTGATGATGCCGCGTTCGTCGAGGTACTTGAGGGCGTCCTCGCCGACGCCGGGGATGTCGCGGGTGATCTCCTCGGGGCCGAGCTTCGTATCACGGGAGTCGCACTCGTGCTCCTCCACATGGATGGAGGTGTATACGTCCTCCATGACGACGCGCTCGTTGAGAAGGATCGCGTCCTCGTAGTTGTAGCCCTCCCAGGTCATGAAGCCGACGAGGATGTTCTTGCCGAGGCTCAGCTCGCCCTGGCTCGTGGACGGGCCGTCCGCGAGGACGTCGCCGGCCTTGACCCGTTCGCCGGCGTCGACGATGGGACGCTGGTTGAACGCCGTCGACTGGTTCGACCGGGCGTATTTGATAAGGTGGTATTCCTGGATATTGCCGCTGTCGTACTTGACGACGATGTGGTCGGCGTCGACGCTGAGGATGACGCCGTCCTCCTCCGCGAGCACGCACACGCCGGAGTCGACAGCGCACTTGTGCTCGATGCCGGTGGCGACGATCGGGGCCTCCGTCGTGAGCAGAGGCACGGCCTGACGCTGCATGTTCGCGCCCATCAGGGCACGGTTCGCGTCGTCGTTCTCAAGGAAGGGGATCATGGCCGTCGCGATGGAGACCATCATGCGCGGGCTGACGTCCACGTAATCCACCTGGCTCTTGTCCACGGCGATGATCTCGTCGCGGTGGCGGCAGGTGACGCGGTCGTTGATGAACCGGCCGTTTTCATCGACCTCCGACGCCTGGGCGACGAAGAAGCGATCCTCGGTATCGGCGGCGAGATAGTCGATCTCATTCGTCACAAGGCCGGTCTCCTTATCGACCCGGCGGAACGGGGCGACCATGAAGCCGTACTCGTTGACGCGGGCAAAGCTCGCGAGGTAGGAGATGAGGCCGATGTTCGGGCCTTCCGGCGTCTCGATCGGGCACAGGCGGCCGTAGTGGCTGTAGTGGACGTCGCGCACGTCGAAGCTTGCGCGCTCACGGCTCAGGCCGCCGGGGCCGAGGGCCGACATACGGCGCTTGTGCGTAAGCTCGGCGAGGGGGTTCGTCTGATCCATGAACTGGCTCAGCGGCGAGGAGCCGAAGAACTCCTTGATCGCGGCGGAGACGGGACGGATGTTGATGAGGCTCTGCGGCGTGATGACCTCGAGATCCTGGAGGGTCATGCGCTCGCGGATGACGCGCTCCATGCGTGAAAAGCCGATGCGGAACTGGTTCTGCAGAAGCTCGCCGACGCTGCGCACGCGGCGGTTGCCGAGGTGGTCGATGTCGTCCGCGACGCCCACGCCGCTCGCGAGGCAGTTGAGGTAGTTCACGGAGGCGAACACGTCGTCCACGATGATGTGCTTCGGGATGAGGATGTCGATGTTTTCGGTGATGGCGTCGCGCAGGGCGTCCTCGTCGTCGCCGAACTGCTCAAGGAGCTGGCGCAGGATGAGCCAGCGGACGTTTTCCTTCACGCCGACCTCGGCCGGGTCGAAGGACACGAACGCGTCCATGGGCACCATGCCGTTGCCGAAGACGCGGACGACCTCGCCGTGCTCGTTGAATACCTTCGCCTCGAGAAGGCCGCGGGCGGCGATGGCCTCGGCGCGGTCGCGGTCGAGGGTTTCGCCGGCCTCGGCGACGATCTCGCCGGTCTGCAGGTCGGTGATCGGCTCCGCGAGCTTCCGGTCGACGATGCGGTGCCAGGCGGCCAGCTTCTTGTTGACCTTGTAGCGGCCGACCGTGGACATATCGTAGCGGCGGCGGTCGAAAAACAGCCCGTCCAGCATGGCCTCGCTCGTCTCCACCGTCGGGGGATCGCCGGGCCGCAGACGGCGGTAGATCTCAAGAAGTGAATCCTCCCGCGTGTGGCAGGTGTCGCGCTCGAGCGTGTTCACGATGCGCACGTCCGGGCCGAAGACCTCCATGAGCTGCTCGTCCGTCGTGGCGCCCTCGGCGGTGTCGGGGACGCAGGTGAGCCAGGTGTAGGGCTTCGCGGGATCGTAAGCGCCCATCGCGCGCAGAAGCCACGTCACGGGGAGCTTGCGGTTTTTGTCGATGCGGACGTAGAAGATGTCGTTTACGTCCGTCTCATACTCGAGCCACGCGCCGTGGTAGGGGATCGTCGTCGCGCCGTAGAGGGTGACGTTCGTCTTGTCCGCGTGCGCGTCGAAGTAGACGCCGGGCGAGCGGACGATCTGCGAGACGATGACGCGTTCGGCGCCGTTGATGATGAAGGTGCCGCTCGCGGTCATGAGCGGGAAGTCGCCCATGAAGATCTCCTGCTCCTTGATCTCCTCGGTCTCCTTGTTCCGCAGAAGAACCCTGACCTTGAGCGGAGCGGCGTATGTGGCGTCACGGGCCTTGCATTCCTGTTCGGAATATTTGGGCTTTTCGGTCATGGAGTAGTCCACAAACGAAAGCTCGAGGGTGCCGGAATAGTCCGTCACCGTGGCTACGTCGCGGAAGACATCCCGCAGACCCTCGTCCAGAAACCATCGGTATGAGGTCTTCTGGATTTCGAGCAGGTTCGGCATCTCCTGCACTTCCTGCACGCGGGCAAAGCTCTTGCGGAGCGTTTTGCCGTAGTATACGTCCCTGGGCATACGATCGAATCACTCCTTTGAATGTGATACACGGGGGTGAGTTGTCAAAAGCGGTGTTGAACCGCTTGCTTTTCACGTCGGATGTTGGTAAAATAACTACAGTGATTATGGGAAAGTGTCATTGGCACTTCTCTTGATATAGCATACAATTATACCTCTGTTCCCACGATCGTGTCAAGTCCTTTGGCGCATTTTTTGCGGCGGTTGTTATGAACCGGCGCTTTTTTGATATCTCCGCCGCTTTCCGCAAACCGCCAAACCGGTTCGTTCAAGCCTCCGAGCCGGTTTTCCGACACCAATAAAACCCGAAGAAAGGGGCGTTCTGCCTTGGATTACCGTGCCACCCTGCTGCTGTACGCGGAGCTTTTGTTCGCGCTCGCCATTTTATGGCGGGAGGGTCTTCTCGACACACGCCGTCGCCGCGTCTTCGCGATCGGGCTTGTGTCGCTCGCGTTTGTGCTGCGCTACTGCTGCCTGACGTATGAGACGCTCGACTATCAGGACTGGATCCATGTGTGGCTGACGTCCCTGCGCGAGGCGGGGCCGTGGGCCGGGCTTGGCAGGGAGATATGGAGCTGCAACTACAACGTCCCCTACCTCTACTTCCTCGCCGTCATCGCGACGAGCAGCATATACGAGCTGCTGCTCGTGAAGCTCACCAGCATTCTCTTCGACGTGATCCTCGCCTGGGCCGTTCTGCGTCTCGTCGGCGTGTTCACGCAAAGTCCCGCCCGAAAGCTCGTCGCGTTCATCGGCACGCTCTGGCTGCCGTCGGTCATATTGAACGGCGCCCTGTGGGGCCAGTGCGACGTGATCTACGCCGCGTTCGCGGTGCTGAGCGTATACCTCGTGCTCGACAACCGGCCCGGCTGGGGCGTCGCCGCTATCGCGATCAGCATCTCCTTCAAGCTGCAGGGCATATTCCTGCTGCCTGTTTTCCTCGTATTTGTGATCGCACGGCGCGTAAAGCTGCGCCACCTGCTCGTATTCCCGCTGACGTACATCCTCACGATCCTGCCCGCCGTGTTCGCCGGAAGGGATTTTTGGGAGCTTCTGACACTCTATTATAATAATACCAGCACGATCGGCGACGGACTCAACTACAACGCCTCCTCCCTGTACGCGCTGATCGACTTCTCGTCCGTCTCCGCCGACAGCGCCGCGCTGCTCGGTACGTTCCTCGCGTTCGGCCTGTGCGCCGCGATCTGCGTCTGGTTCCTCATCCGGCGCGGGGAGATCACAGACCGCTCGCTGCTCGCCGCGGCCGCCGTGTTCTGCGTCGGCGTGCCGTTTTTCCTGCCGCATATGCACGACCGCTACTTCTTCATGGCGGACGTGTTCACCTTCGCCCTCGCCGTGCTGACGCCGGTTCTCGCCGTTCCGGCGGCTCTCGTGAGCTTCGGCTCGCTGCTCGGGTACCACGCCTACCTGCGGATGCGGTACCTGCTCCCGATGAACCGGGGCGGCGCGGCCATGGCCGCCGCCCTCGCCATCCTGCTCGGCTACACGGCGTACACGCTCTCCATCCCGGAGCCGGCGCCGGCCCCGGCGGCCGGCCCCGAACCGGAGGCGGAACCCGGCATCGAACCGACGCCGGAACCGGAGGCGGAACCGGAGGCGGAACCCGCGCCGGAGACGGAATCGGCACCGGACGCAGCTTCTGACTCCGCCTCTGCGCCGCGTAAGAACCCTCCACAGCAGCCGCAGAAGAAATCGCAGGGCGGCCGGAGCGAAAAATCCGGGAAGAGCGCCAAAAAGCGGCGCGGAAGATGAACAAAATTTTACGCACGATTTTGTTGACATTTCCATTATGATATGTTAAATTCTACTTTGTGCGAAAGCGCAATCTCTGAGGAAAGGAGGAACATCATGCCCACATTTAACCAGCTTGTCCGCAAGGGAAGGCAGAAGGTGACCTACAAGTCCACCTCCCCCGCCATGCAGAAGGGTCTGAACACGCTCAAGAACAAGGAGACCAACCTGTCCAGCCCCCAGAAGCGCGGCGTCTGCACCGCTGTGCGTACCTCTACCCCGAAGAAGCCGAACTCCGCGCTCCGTAAGATCGCGCGTGTCCGCCTCACGAACGGCTACGAGGTCACGGCGTATATTCCCGGCATCGGCCACAACCTGCAGGAGCACAGCGTCGTCATGATCCGCGGCGGTCGTGTCAAGGATCTTCCCGGCGTGCGCTACCACATCATCCGCGGTTCTCTCGATACCCAGGGTGTTGACGGCCGCCGTCAGGGCCGCTCCAAGTACGGCGCGAAGCGTCCCAAGAAGTAATCCCCGCATTTCCCCAGCAGCGTCCCTGTTGGTTTTTCATATATATTTATGGAACAGCCTCAGGGCGCGAACGGAAGTCGAAAGACACTTTCGAGTACCCGTGAATTCATTCTTATGAAGGAGGGAAGCAAAGTGCCCAGAAGAGGTAACGTTCCCAAAAGAGAGATCTTGCCGGATCCGATCTACCACTCTGTTCTGGTTACGAAGCTCGTAAACCAGATCATGCTGGACGGCAAGAAGGGCGTCGCGCAGAAGGTCGTTTACTCCGCGTTTGATATCATCAGGGAGAAGACCGGAAAGGACCCCATGGAGGCCTACACCGAGGCCCTCAACAACATCATGCCGAGCCTTGAGGTCAAGGCCCGCCGTGTCGGCGGCGCGACGTATCAGGTGCCCATCGAGGTGCGCCCCGCCCGCCGTCAGACCCTCGGCCTGCGCTGGCTTGTCGGCTACGCCCGCAAGCGCGGCGAGAAGACCATGAAGGAGCGTCTCGCCGGCGAGATCATGGACGCGTGCAACAACACCGGCTCCGCCGTCAAGAAGCGTGAGGACACGCACAAGATGGCCGAGTCCAACAAGGCGTTCGCGCACTTCCGCTATTGATCTCAGCAGAAAGGTAAACACACATGCCGAGAGAATATCCCCTTGAGAAAACCCGCAACATCGGCATCATGGCCCACATCGACGCGGGCAAAACCACCACGACCGAGCGCATCCTGTTTTACACCGGCGTAAACTACAAGATCGGCGAAACCCACGAGGGCAACGCCACGATGGACTGGATGGAGCAGGAGCAGGAGCGCGGCATCACGATCACAAGCGCCGCCACCACCTGCCACTGGCGCGACCATCGCATCAACATCATCGACACCCCGGGCCACGTCGATTTCACCGTTGAGGTCGAGCGCTCCCTGCGCGTGCTGGACGGCTCCGTTACCGTTCTCTGCGCCAAGGGCGGCGTCGAGCCGCAGACAGAGACCGTCTGGCGTCAGGCCGACAACTACAACGTCCCCCGTCTCATCTATATCAACAAGATGGACATCATGGGCGCCGACTTCTTCAACGTCGTCGACATGATCCATGACCGGCTCAAGTGCAACGCCGTCCCCATCCAGCTCCCGATCGGCAAGGAGGCGGATTTCCGCGGCATCATCGACCTCGTCGATATGAAGGCGGACGTGTACTACGACGACCTCGGCAAGGATATGCGCGTCGAGGACATCCCGGCTGAGATGTGGGACACCGCCATGATGTACCACAACCAGATGATGGACGCGATCAGCGAGTTCTCCGACGAGCTTATGGAGGCCGTCATGGAGAGCATCGAGACCGGCGAGCCGATCGACGAGGCGATCGTCCGCGACGCGATCCGCCGCGGCACCGTCACCGGCAGGCTCGTACCCATCACCTGCGGCACCAGCTACCGCAACAAGGGCGTGCAGAAGCTCCTCGACGCGATCGTGGACTATATGCCCTCCCCGCTGGACATCCCGGCGATCAAGGGCGTGAACCCCAAGAACGAAGAGCCGGGCGAACGCCACCCGTCCGATGACGAGCCGTTTTCCGCCCTCGCGTTCAAGATCATGACCGACCCTTACGTGGGCAAGCTCACGTTCGCCCGCGTCTACTCGGGCACCGTCTCGAGCGGCACGACGGTCATGAACTCCACGAAGGGCAAGCGTGAACGCCTCGCCCGCATCGTGCTCATGCACGCAAACCACCGCCAGGATCTCGACACGATCTATTCCGGCGACATCGTCGCGCTGGTCGGCCTCAAGAACACGACCACGGGCGACACGCTCTGCGACGAGAAGCACCAGATCATCCTCGAGTCCATGGAATTCCCCGAACCGGTCATCCGCGTGGCCATCGAGCCGAAGACAAAGGCCGGCGAGGAGAAGATGACGATCGCCCTCGCGAAGCTTGCCGAGGAGGATCCCACCTTCAAGGCGTACACCGACGAGGAGACCGGCCAGACGATCATCGCCGGCATGGGTGAGCTGCACCTCGAGATCATCGTCGACCGCCTGCTGCGGGAGTTCCGTGTAGAGGCAAACGTCGGCAAGCCCCAGGTCTCCTACAAGGAGACGATCACGAAGCCGTCCACCGTGGACGTGCGCTACAGCCGTCAGACCGGCGGCAAGGGCCAGTTCGCGCAGGTCAGGCTCATGATCGAGCCGAACGAGTCCGGCAAGGGCTACGAGTTCGTAAACGCCGTCACCGGCGGCGCGATCCCGAAGGAGTATATCCCCTCCGTGGACGCGGGCATCCAGGGCGCCATGCTCTCGGGCATTCTGGCCGGATACCCCGTCGTGGACGTCAAGGCCACCCTGCTGGACGGCCAGTTCCACGAGGTCGACTCCTCGGAGATGGCGTTCAAGATCTGCGGCAGCATGGCCTTCAAGGAGGCTTGCGCCAAGGCCGGCGCCACGCTGCTCGAGCCGATCATGAAGGTCGTCGTCACGACGCCCGAGGAATATATGGGCGACGTCATCGGCGATATCAATTCCCGCCGCGGCCAGATCTCCGGTCAGGAATTCCGCAACGGCGTCGTCGTCATCACCTGCAGCGTACCGCTGTCCACCATGTTCGGCTACGCGACCGATCTGCGCAGCAGGACGCAGGGCCGCGCCAACTACAGCATGGAGCCGAGCCACTACGTCGAGCTGCCCGCCAGCCTGCGGGACAAGCTTGTCGGCGGACACGGCAAATAACCCTTGCAAAAGCACAGCTTTTACGCTATAATCACTACAACCTTTAACCAGTATACTATTTTCTATCTATTAGGAGGAAATTTGCAATGGCAAAGCAGATGTTCAACCGCACCAAGCCCCATGTAAACATCGGCACCATCGGGCACATTGACCACGGCAAGACCACCCTGACCGCCGCGATCACCAAGGTCCTCAACATGGCCGACCCCACCGCCGCCGACTTCACCGACTACGCCTCCATCGACAAGGCTCCCGAAGAGCGTGAGCGCGGCATCACCATCAACACCGCCCACGTCGAGTATCAGACCGAGGCCCGTCACTATGCGCACGTCGACTGCCCGGGCCACGCCGACTATATCAAGAACATGATCACCGGCGCCGCGCAGATGGACGGCGCGATCCTCGTCATCGCCGCCTCCGACGGCCCCATGGCCCAGACCCGTGAGCACCTCCTGCTCGCCCGTCAGGTCAACGTGCCCTCCGTTCTGGTCTTCCTGAACAAGTGCGACCAGGTCGACGACCCCGAGCTGCTCGAGCTCGTCGAGATGGAAGTCCGCGAGATGCTCGATTCCTACGGCTTCCCCGGCGACGACACGCCGATCATCAAGGGCTCCGCTCTGAACGCTCTGGTCGACGAGTCCACCGATCCCCACGCCCCCGCCTATGAGTGCATCTGGGAGCTGATGAACGCCGTCGACGAGTGGATCCCCACCCCCGAGCGCGCTGCCGACAAGCCCTTCCTGATGCCCATCGAGGACGTCTTCACCATCTCCGGCCGCGGCACCGTCGTCACCGGCCGTGTCGAGCGCGGCCAGGTCAAGGTCGGCGACAAGGTTGAGATCGTCGGCATCCGTGAGACCCAGGAGACCGTCGTCACCGGCACCGAGATGTTCCACAAGACCCTCGAGTACGCCGAGGCCGGCGACAACGTGGGCTGCCTGCTCCGCGGCATCGACAAGAAGTCCGTCGTTCGCGGCCAGGTCCTCGCTGCTCCCAAGTCCATCAAGCCCCTGACCAAGTTCACGGGCCAGGTCTACGTCCTGTCCAAGGACGAGGGCGGCCGTCACACCCCGTTCTTCAACAACTATCGCCCCCAGTTCTACTTCCGTACCACCGACGTGACCGGCGTCATCACTCTGCCCGACGGCGTTGAGATGTGCATGCCCGGCGATAACGTCGACATGAAGGTCGAGCTGATCACCCCGATCGCTATCGAGGAAGGCCTCCGCTTTGCTATCCGTGAAGGCGGCCGTACCGTTGGTTCCGGCGTCGTCATCGCCTGCGAAGAGTAATCTCAACTGATCCTATGTCCGTCATACGGCGAAAGGCGGATAGAGCTGCGGTTTTCGGACCGCACGCCGCCGCATGCCGAATTCGGACATAATCTAAAACGCACAAGGCTCCCGCGGTGCTGCCCGGGAGTCCTGTGCGTTTTGTTTCCAGCGGACGGAAGAGGGTGAACGGATTGAAAAACGAAGCAACTGACAGGAAAAAACGCTTTCGCTTCGGCATGTTCCTCGTGACGATCGGCATCGTCTACGGCGATATCGGCACGTCGCCGATGTATGTCATGAAATCGATCCTCGAGGGCAACGGTGGACTGCGTTTTGTTGATGAAAGCTTTATCATCGGCTCTCTGTCCCTCGTCATCTGGACGATCACGCTTCTGACGACGATAAAATACGTGCTCATCGCCATGAAAGCGGACAACCACGGCGAGGGAGGGATCTTCTCGCTCTACGCGCTTGTGAAGGACCACGGGAAATGGCTTATTTTCCCGGCGCTTCTCGGCGGTGCGGCGTTGCTGGCGGACGGAGTGCTGACGCCGGCCGTGACGGTAACGACAGCGGTGGAGGGCCTGCGCAGCATCCCATTTATGGATTTTGTCATGGGTCCGCGCCAGGGCAAGGTCGTTATGATCACTCTGCTCATCATAACGGCGCTCTTTTTCGTTCAGCACACCGGTACGAGCAGGATCGGACGGGCTTTCGGACCGGTCATGCTTCTGTGGTTCAGTTTTCTCGGCGTGGCGGGACTCGTGAAGATTTTCT
>CAJOFW010000001.1 GCA_905234005.1 uncultured Oscillospiraceae bacterium | reverse complement strand
GAGAGCATCATGAAGCTGCTCGTCAAGGGCGGCGTGCTCTCCGGTCTGCGCGGCAAGGGCGGCGGCTACCGCTTCATCATGCCGCCGGAGCGCTGCACCGTCGGCTTCATCCTGCGCATGACGGAGGGAACGCTCGCGCCGGTGGCGTGTCTCGAGCCGGGCGCGCCGTTGTGCGACCAGGCCGTGAACTGCCGCACGCTGGAGATGTGGCAGGGACTCGACCGCGTCATCAACGAATATCTCGACCGCTACACGATCGCCGATCTCGTCCAGACCGGCGCGCCGGGGGACAACTACGTCATATGATCCGCTCAAAAAACACAGGGCCGCTCCGTTCGGAACGGCCCTGTGCTTATTATTTTACCATTTCTGTTTTGCTGTTTCTTATTCCGTTTCTTCGGGAAAGGCATTATCTGTGAAATTCCGGGACGTACTTCTCGAAGACCGGGAGCATACCGGTTTTTTCGGGGGTCTGGGCGGGGAGCTGCCAGAAATCGTGGGCGCAGTAGTTGTTGCCCTCGACGATGGCGGGGCCGTCCGGGGTGATGCCGACGTCCCAGCCGATGTAGCGCATACCCGGCACGACGAGGGCGGCGCGTTTGACCATCTCGCACGCCTCGTGGAACATCGGGATTTTGTGGCCGGGGATCGGCATATGCGTGAGCGGGTGCTCGGTGTAGACGACGGCCTCGGTCGCGTCGCCGGACACGCCGGGGGAGCACACGACGCCGGTCTCGAGGTCGACCCGGCAGCCGAAGCCGTAGTTGTCGACGACGCGGCCGTTCAGGCCGAATTTCTGCGTCGCGTAGATGACGTGCGGCTCGCCGTTCTGCGAGTCCACGAGCGTGATGAGGCGCATGCAGTTCATCGCGTTCGGGTAGACGGCCTCCTGATCGGGGTGCTGGCGCAGCACCTCCTCGATCAGCCACGCGTCCTGCGCCTTCAGCTCGTCGTAGAACGCGTCGAAGCTCTCGAATTGACGCGAATCAAACCGCGAACAGCCCCGGCCGCACGAGCCGTGGGCGGGCTTCTGGAAGATGACCGGATGCCGCTCGACAAACGCCCGTACCTCCTCCTTCTTCGCCGTGCGGAAGTTCAGGAACTCGCGGCCGATGTAGTCGTGAAACAGCGTGTAAAACTGCTCCTTGTCGTCGAAGAAATGCGACTGGCTCTCGTCGTTTAAGAGCGTCACGAGCTTTTTCGATACGACGCGGGTGACGTAGGTGGAGCGCTGCTCGTCGTTTAAGTCCCACCAGCCGAAGGCCATGTAGTCGTTGTAGCCGCCGCCGAATTTGAGTCCGCAGTGGATGATGTCCTTCGTCAGCCAGAGCTTGCTGCGCCCCGACGCCTTGTGCGCCCGTTCGAGGATGGTGTTGAATTTTTTGAAGCTCATGCCGGAGACGACACGCATGTAATATTTCGCAAAGCCCATATTGTTCTCCCGTTGATGATCCGATATATAGTTTTGTATGCAGGTGATGCATACTTTTGTATACAGTGTGTGTGTATACAGTGTGTGCCGGTATGGCGGCCGCGCCGGGCAACCTGTAGTATCCCGGACGGCGCATGAAACTATACCACACGCCGGCGAAATTGTAAAGCCGCCGAAAAGCCCCTGTCACGCCCCGTCGCGGACGCGGGGGACGCGGCGGGAGATATTGCAGACGACCTCGTCGATGCTCAGGCCGCTCAGCGCCGCCATGCGGGTGGCGTTCATCGGCCCGCCGAGCAGCGTCACCTCGTCGCCGCGCCGCACGCCGGGGATGTCGGTCACGTCGACCATCATCTGATCCATGCAGACGCGGCCGCGTATCGGCGCCTCCTGCCCGCGGATGATCACGCTGCCGATGTTCGACAGGCGGCGGCTGTAGCCGTCCGCGAAGCCGACGGGCAGCGTAGCGAGCCGGATATCACGCGGCGCGGTGTACGTGCCGCCGTAGCCGACGCGTTCCCCGGCGGCGACGTCCTTCACGAGGGCGGCGTAGGTGTGCCACGTCATGACCTCCTGAAAGCCCATGGCGCGGTATTCGGTCTCATCGTCGAACGGACTGAGGCCGTACAGCAGGTCGCCGACCCGGACGCCGTCGAGGTGCGCCCACGGGTGCAGAAGAAGCGAGGGACTGCCGGCGCTGTGCAGAAACGGTATGGCGACGCCCCGTGCCCGCAGCGCCGAAACCGTATCGAGAAACGACTTGAGCTGCGCCCGTGTCAGCGCCTCGTCGTCGTCGGCGCAGGGGTAGTGCGTGAACGCGCCCTCGATGGAGAGGTGCTCCATCGCCGCGACGCGTTCGACCGCCTCGAAGCACGCCGGCCCGGCCGGGAAGCCGATGCGGTGCATGCCCGTGTCGATCTTGAGCTGGATCGGCTGGACGACCCCGGCCGCCGCCGCGAGCGCGTTTAATTTCTCCGCCGTCTCCACGGCGAAGATCGTCGGCGTGAGCCGCCATTGGATAAGCTCGCCCAGAGAGCCGTCCCAGGTGTCGCCGAGCAGAAGGATGCTCTCGGTTTCGGCCCCGGCCCGCCGCAGGGCCGCGCCCTCCTCCCAGAGCGCCACGGCGTACCGCCGCACGCCGGCGTCCCGGAGCGTGGGATAGATGTTCTCGATGCCGTGGCCGTAGGCGTCCGCCTTGAGCACGGCGATGATCTCCGCGCCCGGCGCGAGCCGGCGGCGGATGTTCTCGATGTTCGCGGCGAGCCGTTCCGTGTGGACGACCGCCGAGGTCCTCCGTTCGATTGCCATCGAAGAGCCTCCCGGATATGACAGAATGATACAGCCTATGTTAACATAATCGGATCGCTTTGGCAACAGCTTTCGCAAAATCGGTCAGGCGTCTTTTCGCGGCGGTTTCCCGGCGGGGCACACAGGGCGTTGACGAGCGGGCGCATTCGTGATAAAATAATGTGAATTACATATTATAGACATATTGCGAGGTGGTTTTCCTCCATGGACGATGGCAGTTGGCTGTCCGTCGCCGCGCTGGCCGTGCTTCTGGCCTGCGCCATATTTTTCGCCGCCGCCGAGACGGCGTTCGCGTCCGCTTCCCGGGCGCGGCTGAAGGCGCGGCAGGACAGGGGCGACCCCGGCGCGAAGCGGGCGCTGTACGTGCTCGACAACATCGACCGCGCCATAACCACGATCCTCATCGGCACGAACATCACGCATCTGACCGCCGCCGCCGTCGTGACGGTGCTCGTCACGACGCGCTGGGGCGCCGGCGCGGCCGTGTGGGGCGCGGCGGCTACGACGCTGGTGCTGTTTCTGTTCGGCGAGATGCTCCCGAAATCCGTCGCCAAAAAATACAGTGAGCGGCTGTGCCTGCGCACCGCGGGGCCGCTCTGCTTTTTTATGCGTGTTTTCGGCCCGCTGGCGCGTCTTCTCGCCGCGATCGGGGAGGCCGCCGCCCGGCACACGAAGGGCGACGGCGCGGTCTCCGTCACGGAGGACGAGCTGTACGACATCGTCGAGGATATGTCCGACGCCGGCCGTCTCGACGAGGAGCAGGCCGGTCTTGTGCAGAACGCCCTCGAGTTCGGCGACATCACGGTCGAGCACGTCCTGACCGCCCGCGTGGACATGGCGGCGGTGGACGCGTCGTGGCCGGCCGACCGGATCACCGCGTTCATCCGCGAGCAGCGGCACAGCCGCATGCCCGTCTACGAGGAGCACATCGACAACATCATCGGCGTGCTGCAGATACGCCGGTATATCCGTGCCTGGCTGCGGGAGGGCGACGCCCTCGTCCTGCGGGAGCTTCTGGACGCGCCGTTTTTCGTGCCCGCGACGGCGAAGGTCGACGACCTTCTGCCCGAGATGAGCCGCAAGAAGCAGAACATGGCCATCGTCACGGACGCGTGGGGCGGCACCCTCGGCGTCGTGACGGTGGAGGACATCCTCGAGGAGCTTGTCGGCGAGATCTACGACGAGGAGGACGAGCCGGAGGAGCTGTTCCGGCCCCTGGGCGGCGGACGGTACGAGCTGGACGCCGGGCTGGACGTCGCCGAGGCGTTCGAGCTGCTCGATTTCGACGACCCCGAGGACGACGAGACGCTGATCCACAAATCCCTAAACGAGTGGGCGCTCGAGCACTTTCCGCTGCTGCCCTCCCAGCGTGACAGCTTCACGTACCACGGCCTCGAGTTCACGCTGTCCGACGTGCGCCGCCACCGCATCCGCAAGCTGACCGCCCGGCGTCTGCCGGTTAAGGAGGGGGGCGAGACGACATGACGGGCTATATCATCGCGCTCATCGCGTGCTTTGCGCTGTCCGCGTTCTTCTCCGCGTCGGAGATGGCGCTGTCCGGCGCGAACCGTCTGCGCCTCGAGAGCGCCGGGGAGGACGGCGACCGCCGCGCCGCCGCCGCGCTGGCGCTGCTCGAGCGCTTTGACCGGGCGCTCGGCGCGATTTTGATCGGCAACAACCTCGTGAACGTGTGCGCGTCGTCGCTCAGCTCGGTCATCGCCCTCGCCGTCGCGGCGCGGACGGGTATCGCCGCCGGTCTGTGCGCCACCGCCGCGACCGTCGCCGTGACCGTGATCGTCATCATCTTCGGCGAGACGATCCCCAAGATCCTCGCCCGCAGGAACGCGAACCGGTTCGCCCTCGCCTCGGCGCGCCCTGTCCGCGTCCTCGCGGCGGTGCTTACGCCGCTCGTCTGGTGCGCCGTGACGGTCACGGAGTTCATCGCGAAGCGTCTGCCCGCGCCGGACGCGTCCGGGGACGACGGGCAGGAGGCCGCCGTCGAGGAGCTGCAGTCCATCATCGAGACCGCCGAGGACGAGGCGGTCATCGACGGCGACCGCTCCGAGCTTCTGCAGGCGGCGCTGGACTTTGTCGATATATCGGTCAGCGAGGTCATGACCGCCCGTGTGGACATGACCGCGATCGACATCGACGACGACTGGGAGGACATCCTCGCCGCCGCGAACGAGGCGGCGCACACCCGTCTGCCCGTCTACGAGGGCGACACCGACAACATCATCGGCGTGCTCCACTTAAACGCGCTGTTTCGCGCCATGCTGGACGGCGGGCCGGTCGACGTGCGGCCGCTGCTGTCCGAGCCGTGCTTCATCTACAAGACCGTCAAGCTGCCCGCCGTGCTCGAGGAGCTGAAGCGGCGGCAGACGCACCTCGCCATTGTCACCGACGAATACGGCGGCACCGCCGGCGTCGTCACGATGGAGGACGTGCTCGAATCGCTCGTCGGCGACATCTGGGACGAGACGGACGAGGTCGAGCCGGAGGTCGTCGAGACGCCCGGCGGCGGCTGGGAGCTGGACGGCGATATGTCGCTTGGCGACTTCCTCGAGCTGGCCGGACTGGAGGACGACGGCGGCGAATTCGAGAGCGAGACCGTCGGCGGGTGGGTCATGGAGCTGCAGGGCGGCTTCGTCTCCCCGGGCGACGAGCTGACGTATAAAAACCTTTTGATCACCGTCCTCGAGACAGACGACAAACGCGTCGAACGCCTGCGCGTGACGCAAACGGAGGCGGAATAAATGGCGTCTGACCGCAACCCCAACCACAACCACGCGCCGGGGCTGTACCGGCTCATCCGGGCGCTTGTGAAGCTGTTCTATCCCCGCACGGCGGTCGTCGGGGCGGAGGCGCTGCCCGGACGCGACTGCGTGATCGTCGGCAACCACACGCAGATGAACGGGCCGATCGTGAGCGAGCTGTACATCCCCGGCGAGCACTTTACCTGGTGCGCCGCCGAGATGATGACGCTGTCCGAGGTGCCCGCCTACGCGTACAGCGATTTCTGGTCGCAGAAGCCGCGATATGTCCGCTGGTTTTACAGGCTCCTGTCCTATATCATCGCGCCGCTTTCGGTATGCGTGTTCAACAACGCCCGGACGATACCGGTCTACCACGACACCCGCATCGTCACGACGTTCCGTGAGACGATCGCCCGGCTGGACGACGGCGCGGGCATCGTGATATTTCCCGAGTACGACGCGCCGTACAACCACATATTATACGCGTTTCGGGACAAGTTCGTCGACGTGGCCCGGTTCTACCACAAAAGGACGGGACGGGCGCTGTCGTTCGTCCCGATGTACGTCGCCCCGGCGCTGAAGACGGTGTATTTCGGCGAGCCGGTCGTGTACGACCCCGCCGCGTCCCCGGCGGCGGAGCGCGAGCGAATCTGCGCCGCGCTGATGGAGGCGATCACGGCGATGGCGTGCTCGCTGCCGAGGCACACCGTGGTGCCGTACCGCAACATCCCGAAGCGGCTCTATCCCGCAAACATCCCCGCAAGCATCCCCGGAGAGGAAGCGTCGCATGAACCTGAAGCTCTATGATTACAGCGGCTTTCGCCTGTCACGTCTCGGCGAGCCGCGCTTTTACCACCTGAACCTGCTCTGGGGCTGGGTGGGCTATTTCGTTCTCTACGCCCTGACGGAAAGGCTGATCCCGTACGAGCGCTGCCACGTCATCCACTGCGCGCTCGACGACGTCATCCCGTTCGACGAGCGGTTTCTGCTGGCGTACTCGTTCTGGTACGTGCTCGTATTCGGCACGCTGCTGTTTTTCCTGCTGTTCGACGTGCCCGCGTTCCGGCGGGCGCAGACGTACATCATCATCACGCAGGTGGTCGCGATGGCGGTCTACATCCTCTGGCCGAGCCGGCAGGAGCTGCGGCCCGAGACGTTCCCCCGGGACAATTTCCTGACACGGGCGATGGCGTTCGTGTACTGGTTCGACACGCCGACGGGCGTGTGTCCGTCGCTGCACGTCGGCTACTCGCTGGGCATCCTGTCCACATGGCTGAGAAAGCCCGACGCGCCGAAGCCGCTCAAGGCGTTCATCACGGTCGCCGTGCTCCTCATCTGCGTATCGGTGAGCTTTGTGAAGCAGCACTCGGTCGTGGACATCCTCGCCGCCCTGCCCCTGTGCGCCCTCGCCGAATGGATGACCTTCGGCCGGGCCTGCGCCCCCCTGCGAGCCAAGCTCTGGGGCCACGCGGAGCAAGGCGTATAAACGAAGAAAACAGGCGAAGCTTTGTTTCGTTACCGGGCGCAAAACCTTGGAAATGCTGCCGTTTTGAGGCGAATACAAAGTTCTTTTTGATACTTTTTCTTTCAAGAAAAAGTATCACACGATTTCCGAGTAGCTGCCGAGGTAGCGGAAGGTCTCGCAGAGGTTGTCGAGGTCGGCCATGAGCTGGTGGAGCTTGGGGGCGTAGACGGGGGCGTCGAGGTCGAAGTAGAACATGAACTCAAAATCCCGGTCGGGCAGGGGGCGGCTCTCGAGCTTAGTCAGGTTCACGCCGAGCGCCGTGATGCGGGCCATGATCCGGTACAGCGAGCCGGGGCGGTGCGGCGTCGTGAGCATGATGCTCGTCCGGTCGGCGCCGGGGTAGATCTCCAGCTCCCGGCCGATGCAGATGAACCGGGTGTGGTTGTTGCCCTTGTCCTGCACGGAGTTGCGGAGCGTCTTGAGCCCGTACAGCTCCGCGCAGCTGTGCGACGACAGCGCCGCCGCGTCCGACCGGCCCGACTCCGCCACGAGCTGCGCGGCCATGGCCGTGTTGGCGCAGGCGGTCACGCGCACGTTCGGCAGCGACTGCAGAAACCCGGCGCACTGGCTGATCGCCTGCTCGTGGGAGTATATCTCGCGGATGCCGTCGATCGTCGCGCCGGGACGGGCCAGCAGGCAGTGGTCGATCTTGATGCGGGCGGAGCGGACGATGCTGAAGTTGTATTCCATCATGAGGTCGTAGATTTTGTTGACCGAACCGGCCGTGCTGTTCTCGAGCGGCAGCACGCCGTAGCGTGCGTCGCCCCGGTCGATCGCGGCGAACACGGACTCGAAGCTGCTCACAAACTGAAGCTCCGCCTCCGAAAACAGCAGCTCCGCCGCGATCTGCGAGTACGCCCCCTCGACGCCCTGGCAGACGACGGCCGCCTTCTCCGGAAAGAGCTTCGGCGTGTGCTCGATCGCGGCGGCCATGCGTGCGGCGACCGGGTTCTCCCCGGTCGTGACGGCGGCCTGATAGCTGCGGCTCACGTCGGTCAGCGTGGAGTACAGAACGCCCGCGTAGCCCTCCAGCGCCCCGCCGGCGTTTTCGCGGAAGCGGATGCGTCCGGCGCGTTCGAGGGCGACGTCCGGGGTGATGATGCCGTTTGCGGCCTTCTCGCGGGCGACGTCCGCCGACAGCGCCATGCGCTTTGCGAAGAGGGCGGCCAGCTCGTCGTCGATGGCGGTGATCTGTTCGTTCAGCTCCTGAAGATCCATGTGGTCAAGTATCCTTTCTGTACACAAGAAAACGGCTGCGCGGTGATTTCCACCGCGCAGCCGATGAGATTCGTGGTTGCCGCAGCCGAAATCGCTCTACCTCCGGTTTCCAAAGGTAAAGAGGATAAATTCGGCGGTAAAGCGGCGTGTCATGGCGTGATTTCTCCGATCGTTCGGTTTTGTTCCGGTTCGCCTGCCATCATACCCCGTTTTGCGCGGGATGTCAAGCCGGACTTGCAAAGCGGCACAAAGCCGGACGGCCTCACGGTCGTCCGGCTTCGCACAAAAAAGAAGAGAGGAGTGAAAAAATGAGAAATAGCAACTGTTAAAACCCTCGGGATGTGTCCCTCATCCCTTGTGACTGTATCATACAACAGCCGGGGCGAAAAGTCATGAATAAAATGCGAGAAGTTTGTGAACAATCGGTGAATCCCGCCCGCATGGGACGACGGCGTAACAGGGCGGCGCAACCGGGGGATGCCTGTCCCCCGATCGCGTGGATGTTGATTGATCGGGTGTCCCGGAATGCCTTCGCGGTATATCAGCCCTCGTCCGCCGTCCCGTCCGGCTCTTCGCCGAGGTCGAATTCGAGCATTTCGCCGCAGTTGGGGCAGGGGATGCCGCCCTCGGCCAGCACGCCCTCGTCGAACGTGATGACCTCGCCGCAGGCGGGGCAGGCGGCCTCGTAGAGGGTGAGGTCGTCCGCGTCGATCAGCTCGTCGCCGTCCTCGAGTCCCCAGACGTCGTCGTCATCGTCGTCGTCAAGCTCGTCGACGTCGCCGAACAGGATCTCCTCGACGTCCGCAAGCTCGTCGCAGGCGTCGTCCAGACCCTCCGCCAGCTCTGCGACGGCGTCGTTCACGTCCTCGACGTCGTACGCGAGATCCTCGAGGATGTCGATGACCGTATGAAACAGCTTGCCGTCCTTCGACGCCGGATCGAGTCCCGCGCCCTCGGCAAGGCCCTTGAGGTAGGCGACCTTTTCGGAGGTGGTCATGGTATCAGCCCTTTGCGCGGCCGAGGTACTCGCCGGTGCGGGTGTCGATCTGGATGCGTTCGCCCGGCTCGATGAACAGGGGCACCTTGACCTCCGCGCCGGTCTCGACCGTCGCGGGCTTGGTGGCGTTCGTCGCGGTGTTGCCGGCGAAGCCGGGGTCGGTCTCCGTGATCTCAAGGACGACGAAGTTCGGGGCCTCGACGGAGAAGCACGAGCCGTTGTAGAAGCTCAGCGTGCAGGTCTCGTTTTCCTTGACGAAGCGGAAGCCCTCGGTGAGGTTCGACTTGTCGACCGGCTCCAGCTCGTAGGTCTCGGGGTTCATGAAGTAGTAGAGGTTGCCGTCGGCATAGGAGAACTCCATATCGCGGCGCTCGACAAACGCGTTCTCGAACTTCGCGGAGGGGTTGAAGGATTCCTCACGGATCGCGCCGGTGATGATGTTCTTGTACTTGGTGCGCACGAAGGCCGCGCCCTTGCCGGGCTTGACGTGCTGGAACTCGATGACCTGCATGGGCTGGCCGTCCATCTCGAAGGTCACGCCGTTTCTGAAATCACCTGCTGTAATGGGCATAATTATCTGTCCTCCAATATGAAAAGATATACATCTTATGATTGCGTATGCACTATCATACTATATTTTTCGCGTCATTGCAAGCCCTTTACAGAACAATAAGCTCCTTCGGGGCCCTGGTGATGACCTCCGCGCCGCCGCCGCGCAGCCACATCGTGTCCTCGATGCGCACGCCGAAGCGTCCGGGCAGGTAGATGCCCGGCTCGGCGGAGATGAACGCGCCCTCGGGCATGGGCCTGTCGTTCGAGTACGCGGCGTTCGGGGCCTCGTGGATCTCGAGGCCGAGGGAGTGGCCGAAGCTGTGGCCGAAGTACGCGCCCCAGCCGGCCCTCTCGATGACGTCCCGGGCGGCGGCGTCGATGGCGCGGCCGGTCACGCCCGGGCGGGCGGCGGCGATGCCGGCGAGCTGGGCCTCGAGGACGGTGTCGTATACGCGGCGCATCTCGTCCGTGACATGGCCGATCGCGACGGTGCGGGTCATATCGGAGCAGTAGCCGCCGACCATTGTGCCGAAATCCATCGTGATGAAATCGCCGTCCCTTATGACCTCGTCGCCGGGCACGCCGTGGGGCATGCTCGTCTTCGGGCCGGTCACGACGATGGGGTCGAAGGAGTTCTTCTCGCCGCCGTATTTGTACATCCGGTAGACAAGCTCCGCCGCCGCCTCCTTCTCGGTCATGCCGGGGCGCAGAAGGCCGAGCACGTCGTCGAGGGCGCGTTCGGCGATCCTCTGCGCGGCGGTGCACAGGGCGATCTCCGCCGCGTCCTTCGAGGCCCGGAGCGTGGCGAGGATATCATCCGCCGGGCGCAGGGAACGGGCAAGCTTCGACTCGTATTTGAGCCAGTCGGCGCGGCTCATGCGGTTCTGCTCCGCGCCGACGGCGCCGTACCCGGAAAGAAGCTCCGCGAGGATCGTATCGAGCGGCTTTTCCCGGGAGACGCACAGCACGGTCATATCGGACACGGCGGCCTGCGCCGCCTCGATGTAGCGGCTGTCGGTGACGAGCCACGCGCCGTCCGACGCGATGACGGCCGCGCCGTCGTCGATGTGGAACCCGGCGGCGTAGCGGATGGAAATGGGGTCGGTCAGAAGCAGGGCGTCGACGCCCCCGTCGGCGGTCTGTCGGAGGGCGTTCTGGATGCTGGCAATACGGGACATATCATGGCACCTCGATATTAATAGAATTGTAGACGGAGAAATCCATGCCGTCGTAGACGGCGGGCGCGCCGTTCACGGAGAAGGTGACGGCGGCGATGCCGGGCAGGGCGCGGAGCGTCTCGGCGATCGACTGCACGGCGAGCGGGGCGGCGTCGGCGGGCAGGGACACGAAAAAGCTCTCCGACAGCTCCACGGCGCACACGCCGCCCCGGACGGTGACGCCGGCGACGGTGCCGCTGCCGGAAAACAGCGCCGGGTATCCCGGCTCCTCGGCGCTGAGGAGGCGGTCGAGCACGGCCTCCGCGAGGGAGTCGCCGACGGCCTCGCTGACGCGAAACGGCAGCGGCGTGACCCCGGCGAGGCCGGGCAGCGCGAGATACAGATCGGCGTCGATCTCCCCGAGCGGGGCCGAGACGGGGCCGACGGCGGCGTCGTACATGGCAAGCGGCTCCGTCAGCGGGCGGTAGACGTAGACGTCGACCGGCTCGCCCTCCACGAGCACGCGCACGGCCTTCACGCCGGACAGCGCCGTCAGCGAGTTTGCGAGGGCGCAGAGGGTGAGCCGTTCGCCGAGCGCCGTATCCGGGCGGTTGTCGTAAAACGCCGCCGAGAGATCGACCGTGCACAGCCCGTCGGCCGTGACGCAGGAGCGCAGCGCCGTACCGGCCGGGACGGCGGGGCGCAGCTCGGCGTTGTTCGGGCCGCGCAGCAGCTCCTCCACGACGCAGCGGGCGAGGTCGGCGTCGTCGTCGATGGACAGCGTGTGGTATTCGCTGATGAGATACCGCCCCTCGCTGTCGGGGAAGTACAGGCGCAGGCGGCGGGTGTACGGGTCGCCCTCCTCGTCGGTGAGAACGGCGTCGTCGGGCGTGAGGTAGGGAAACACGGTCTGCCCGCCGGACACGACCGCGACGGCCTCCACGCCGTCGAGCTGGCAGAGCGTCAGCACGGCGCAGAACGCCGCCGCCGACCGGCGCATATCGCCAAGCTCGAGAAATGCCGGCGAGAGCGTGAGGCTCACGACGCCGCCCTCGAGCCGCCAGTCCTCGACGGTCACGCCGTCGGGCAGGGCGCACGAGAGCTCCTCCGTCCCGGCGGGGGCGGCGAGCAGGGCGATGAGGCCGCTTAAATCCTGCGTCCGCGGGTCGGAGGCGGGGAACGTCTCACACGCGATCAGGCTGCCGCTCCCCGACGCGGCGAGGCGGTACACGGACACCGTCGCCTCCGGCTCGTCCGCCTCGGCGAGGACGACGAACGGAAACGACCGCGTAAACGTGACCCGGGCGACAAATGCCCGCACGTCGGCAAGGTCGGGCAGGGCCGGGACGCCGCAGGCGCTCAGCGTGACAAGCAGGGCCAGAAGCCATGCGATGGCGGCGGTTTTTTTCATGTGCCTCTGTCCCTCCTGCGGCTGATGGGGAATGTGACCGTGAACGCCGTGCCGCCCCGGCTGGTGCGGGACACGGCGATCGTGCCGCCGTTTGCGCGGACGGCCTCGTGGACGATGGCGAGGCCGAGTCCGCTGCCGCCGGAGGCGCGGGAGCGGGCCTTGTCCACGCGATAGAAGCGGTCGAAGATGTGGTCGAGGTCGGCCTCGGGGATGCCGATGCCGGTGTCGGACACGGTCATGACGGCGCGTGTCTTCTCCCGGCGGAGCCGCAGGAGCACGAAGCCGCCGGCGACGTTGTACTTGATGCCGTTTTCGACGAGGTTGAAGATGATCTGGTAGAGGTCGTCGGCGGAGGCCCGGATGATACAGCCCTCGCCGAGATCGGTGCGGATGGTCACACGCTGCGCCGTGGCCAGCGGGCTGAGAAGGTGCAGCGCCCGTTCGGCCACGAGCTTCATATCCACGCGCTCCTTTGTCGTCTGGCTCACGCCGGAGTCGAGCTTTGTGAGGTTCATGAGCTTCTCCGTGATGCGCTGGAGGCGGTCGGCCTCGCTGCCGATGTCGGAGGCGAACTCCCGCATGGTCTCCACGTCCATGTCGTCCGACTGGGTGATGCTGTCGGACAGAAGCCGTATCGCCGCGAGGGGGGTGCGCAGCTCATGCGACGCGTCGGACACGAACCGGCGGCGCGCCTCCTCCGTGCTCTCGAGGCGGCCGGTCAGGACGTTGAACTCGCTCGAGAGCTTCGCGATCTCGTCGCCGCCCCGCACCGGGATGCGGTAGGCGTAGTCGCCGGAGCTGACGACGCCGACGGCGGCGGTCAGGCGCTTGATGCGGCTTGTGAGCGTCGAGGAGATCACGAAGATGACGACGAAGCCCACGCCCGCCGCGACCGCGGATATCGTGCGCATATCGCGCTGGAGAAGGCGGATGATCTCGCCCTGCCCGGCGTCGTTTTCGTAGAGGTACACCGCCCCGAGCGCGACGCCGCCGGATACGACCGGCACGGCGGCGCGGCTCGCGAACGCGTTGCCGGTGTAGCGGCAGGAGAACACGGATTTGCCCTCGAGGGCGACGGCGATCTCCGACAGCATGGCGTAGCGGCCCAGCGTGTCCTCCTGCTCCGACGTGTCGTAGAGCACGCGCCCGCCCGCGTCGGTGACGAGGATGCGCGTCACCGGCGTCACGTCGAGCAGCTCCATGACCTGGGCGACGGCCTCGGGCGTGAGACCGTCCAGCGCCGAGAGGGAGCTTGATATCACAAGCCCCTGCGACTGCAGGGCGCTCTTTTTCGTCTCGAACACGAGATCCCGCGTCACGAGCACGGGGTAGACGTTGATGAGAAGAAGCAAAAGCGCCGTGAAGCCAGAGAACGCCGCCGCGATCTTGAAGCGGACGGACGTGCCCCGCCGGCGGCGGCGCTCCCGCCGCGCCTCGCGTTTTTCACGCCGGCGCTTGATCTTCGCGGCCTTTTTCGCGGCTCTGCGGCGGCGGCGATTGCCGCGCCGGTCGCGCAGCTTCTCCTCCCGCAGCGCCTCCCTCGCGGCCAGCGCCTCGTCCCTCTTCCGTTTTCGTTCATACCGATCCATTTAATATCATTGATACCGCGTCCCGATTACAGGCTTCGTCTCGTTACCGTGCGCAGAACCCGGGAAACGCCGCCGTTTTGAAGCGAATACAAAGTTCTTTTTGGAACCTTTTTCTTTCAGGAAAAGGTTCAGTCCCGGAAGTAGTACCCCACGCCCCATTTGGTGATGATGCATTCGGGCGTCGCGGGCGTGCGCTCGAGCTTTTCGCGCAGGCGGCGGATGTGCACGTCCACCGTGCGGATGTCGCCCTGGTAGTCGTAGCCCCAGACCGTGTCGAGCAGCGTCTCGCGGGAATACACCTTGCCCGCGTTCTTCATGAGAAGCTCCGCGAGGTCGAATTCCTTGACCGTGAGGTCGACGACGCGGCCGTCCACCTCGGCGGTGCGGCGCTCCGTGTCGAGCGTGACGAACCCGCGTGTGATGCGGCCCGAGCCCGCCGCCTCCTGCCCGCCGGCGGCCTGGATGCTCGAGCGGCGCAGCAGCGCCCGCACCCGGGCCTTCAGCTCGAGGATGTTGAAGGGCTTTGTGATGTAGTCGTCCGCGCCGTACTCAAAGCCGATGAGCTTGTCGGTGTCCTCGCTCTTCGCCGTGAGCATGATGATCGGCACGGTCGAGAACCCGCGTATCTGCATACACGCCGAAAGCCCGTCGAGCTTCGGCATCATGAGATCGAGGATGATGAGGCTGTACGCGTTCGCCGCGGCCATGTCCACGGCGGTCTGCCCGTCGTAGCACACGTCCACCTCGTAGCCCTCGTTCTCGAGGTTGAATTTGATTCCCTTGACGAGCAGCTCCTCGTCGTCCACTACCAGTATTTTCATGACAGTTGTCTCCGTATCCTTGAATCGGTTGTTCCCCGCGCCGGTCAGCCGATGGCTTCGGCGTCCGTCCCGGCCTCTCCGCAGGTGATGTACGGCGCGATGGCCGCGAGTGTCTTCTCGCCGATGCCGGACACGGCGAGGATGTCATCGTCGCCCGTGAACGGGCCGTTTGCCTCCCGGTACTCGATGACCGCCGCCGCGAGCGCGGGGCCTATGCCGGGCAGGGCTTCAAGCTCGTCCGCCGTCGCGTCGTTTATGTCGAGCGGCGCGGCGCGGGTGAACGACGACGGCCGGAACGCCACGGGCGTCCTGTCCGCGCGGGGATACAGCGCCGCGGTCAGCGCGAGCGTGACGGCCACCGCCGCCGCCAGCGCGATGACCGGCACAGCGGCGCGGCGGCCGGATTTTTCCTGACGCATGGCGTGTCCTCCGACGAATTGTATCTGTTCGGAACCGCCGGTTCCGAACAGGGTTGCTCGCGCTTATCGCACCCGGCCATGCCGGGTTTGGTCGGCCGCGGGCGGGGGTGTCTGAACAGCTCCGACGAATTTACATAAAATATGAGTTGATTTTCCGGCCGGTTTCTCATATAATAGGTTCCAACAGTTCCATCATACCATACTTTTCCGGAGATGAACATGAAAAAATTCAAGATACTCTCCCTTGTTCTGGCAGTCATGCTGTCTGTGACGCTGCTGCCGGTGTCCGCGCTCGCGCTGACGGAGCCGGACATCACCGCGCCGTCGGCCATCGTCGTGGATATGAATTCCGGCGAGGTCTACTACGAGAAGGGCGCAGGCCGCAAGATCCAGCCGGCGAGCACGACAAAGCTCGTCACGGCGCTTCTCGTCGTGGAGGCCGTCGAACGCGGCGAGATCGCCCTGACCGACACCGTCACCGCCTACAACGACTGCGACTACAACCTCGATGAGGACTCCACCAACGCCGAGCCGCAGATCCAGCCCGGCGAGACCATGACGGTGGAGGATCTTCTCTACTGCGCGATGCTCGTGTCCGCGAACGAGGCGTGCAACATCCTCGCCGAGTACGTATCCGGCACGATCGCCGATTTCGTCGAGGACATGAACGCCCGGGCCGAGTCCCTCGGCTGCGTCAACACCCACTTCGCGAACGCGAACGGCCTCGAGAACGAGAACCACTACTCCACCGCCGCCGACTTCGCCCTGTTCGCCCGGGAGGCAATGGCGCACTCGATCTTCCAGCGCATCTGCGGCACGCACGAGCACACCGTCCCCGCGACGAACATGGCCGAGGAGCGCCGGCTCGTCAACACAAACAGCCTGATCGACCCGGACAGCGAGTATTACAGCGAGTACGCCTACGGCATCAAGACCGGCTTCTTCACGAACGCCGGCTACTGCCTCGCCTCCGCCGCGTCGAAGGACGACATCGACATCATCTGCGTCGTGATGGGCAGCGCCGAGCGGGGCGACAACTTCGCCGATACGCTGCTGCTGTACCAGTTCGTGTTCGACAACTACGAGTACCGGCAGGTGCTCAGCTCCACGGAGACGATCCTCACGATCCCGGTCGACATGGGCACGGCGGAGACGGTCGGCGTCCGGGCGGAGGACGTGATATCGGTCATCCTCCCGTCCGACTACGACATCACCCGCATCGGCTACAAATACGTCCTCTACCACGAGGCCGCCGGCGAGACGCTGACCGCCCCCGTGAACGCCGGCGAGGTGCTCGGCGAGGTGACGGTCGTCGAGCTGGACGAAAACCGCGATACGATCCGTACGCTCGGCACGTCGCAGCTCGTGGCGGCGTCCAGCATCGAGATGTCCCGCGGCGAGTATCTGCGCACGCAGGCGCGGAGCCTTCTGCAGACGACGGCGGTGCGCCGCATCGTGACGATCCTGATCATCCTGCTCGCGCTGTATCTGCTGCTCGTCGTGTACTACCACATCCGCCGCGTGCGCCATATGCACAGCGTCCGGGCGGCGAAGCGCAAACGCGCCCAGCGCATGACGCGTGAGAACGCCCAGTGGCTCAGCATCCCCGGCGAGGAGGAGGAGGAGAAGGAATTCCTGCCCACCGCCTCGAGCCACACCGCCTCCCGCGAGGCCGGCGCCCCCCGCGAAAGCACGTCCCCCCGCCGCCGCAGCACCACGGTTGACGACGACTTCTTCGACAGCTTCTTCAAGGATTGATCCGCTTCCCGATACCGTTCCCCGATAAAACAGAAGGAACCCCCGGCGCAGCGCCAATGGCGTGCGCCGGGGGTTTATCGTTTTCTCTGGCCGATCGGCCGCTGACCGCCGGGTCAGAGGAGAGCGCCGCAGCGGCTCAGGAAGGTGACGAGCTGGTAGCGCATACAGTCGCTGCAGGGGGAGAAGGTCGTCGCGCTCGTGCCGAGGGTGACGCCGGTCTCGTAGGCCCAGAGGACGGCGTTGTAGTAGACGTCGCCGGGGTTCACGTCCGTGAACGGATTTTCGACGCCGCTGACCGCCGGCTTCCCGGCCAGACGGTAGAGCATCAGGACAAGCTGCCAGCGCGGAACGCTCTCGTTCGGGCGGAAGCGGGTCGGGGACGAGCCCTTGATGATGCCCTCGTGGTACGCCCAGATCACGGCCTTGTAATACGACGCGCTCTTCTTCACGTCGGAAAACGGATTGTCAAGGCCGGTCACGTCGGGCTTGCCGGCGAGACGGTAGAGCATCAGGACGATCTGTCCGCGTGTACCGGCGGCGGCGGGGGAGAAGGTCGTCGCGCTCGTGCCCTTCACGATGCCGTTTTCGTACGCCCAGCTCACGGCGGGGTAGTACGACGCGGTCACGGGCACGTCCGTGAACGGAAGAAGGCCCGCCGGGTCGGGGTCGGCCGCCGGGTCGGGGTCGTCGATCACGTCCGTGGGGACGGGGTCATCCGTGGGCGCGGGGTCATCCGTGGGAACGGGGTCATCCGTGGGCAGTACGGGGGGATCCTCGTCGTCCCGTATCCAGATGGCGACCAGCGTCGCGCTGCGGTTGAGGACGTATGTATCGCCGGCGACGTACATCGTGCCGGCGCCGGACTCGTCCGCCCAGCAGATGAACGTGTAGCCCGGAAGGGTCGGGACGACGTCGGAGATCGTGACGTCCTCGCCGTAGACCTTGGTGACGGCTTCCGGCCCGTTCTCGCCGCCGTTTGCGTCGTAGCGAATCGTGTACGTCGAGGGCGCGCCGACGTGGAACACGCTGCTGATGAGCGTTTTCGTCTCCTCGGCGTTCGAGGCGGTGACGGTGTAGGTGTAGCTGCCGTTTGCCAGCGTGGCGAAGCGGAACGCGCTGTCGAGACCGCCGGTCTGGATGTTGTAGGTCGTGGCGTCCGGGTTTGTGCTGTAGTTCATGACCGGCGTGCCGGAGGCGTTCGTGATGACGCCGATGACGCTCGTGAGCCGGGAGCCGGAGACGATCACGCCCTTGAGCGTGAAGCTCTGCCCGGCGGCGATCGTACCGGCGGGATAGACCGCGCCGTAGATCGACAGCGCCGTCGTGCCGCCGTCGGACGTGTCGTAGTTGTCCGAGCGCAAAAGCGAGAGCGTGCCGCGCATCTGCGCGCCGGACGAGTAGGAGTACTGGCGGCGGGCGAACTCGGCGAACGTGAGGTAGGTGTTCGTGACGAGGCCGCTGCCGTACCAGTTGCACTCGTAGATCGTCACGCCGTCTTCGCTGACGGCGGAGATGACGCTGCTGTGCTGGCCGCCGCCGCCGTTGTAGGTGTCGAACTGCACCACGTCGCCGGGCATGGCCTGGCTTAAAAGCTCGCGCACGTTCGCCTCGGTGCACTTCGCGACGGAGCCGAGCTTCACCATGCCGCTCGAGCTGGAGCCGTCATAGGCCCAGGTGCGGTAGGTGCGGCCGCTGGTGGTGGAGTAGCCGAAGACGTTGAACACCACCATGTTCGCGAAGCCGTAGCAGGTGGTGCCGCCGTTGAACGAGCTTGTCCAGTACGAGCCGTGCGGATACCGCGCCATCATGTCGGCGAGGTTTTTCTCCGCGTCGCCGACGGTCACGGACGCGCCGTCCGTGACGACGGCGTCCTCGCCGGGAACGACGGTCTCGCCGTCGGCCCGGACGGTCTCAAGGCCGTCGGAGACGTCCTCGATGTCGAGCGCGACGTCCTCCACCCCGGCCAGCGCCGCGGCGGAAAACAGACCCGCGCACAGCGTGAGCGCGAGAATAAGGGACAGAATTTTTGAAAGACGGTGCATAGCTGCGTTCTCCCTGATATTGGAAACTGTGCCGGACAGTCCCCTTGGTTACAATTTATTACAGCCTTTACAATACTATAACAAGCCCCGCTTGTCAAGGGGCGGGGCCAAATTTTCATTTCTGATGCGGGTAATGACCGCGTCGGTCGGCGTTGCGTTTTCCCGGCGGATGCGGTACAATGAAGGCACACGAAACGGTAAAAAGGAGACGCGATCATGGAAACGCAGCGGCTATCGACAAAATCCAGGATATCCTACGGCCTCGGCGCGGTGGGCAAGGACATGGTGTACATGCTCTCGGCGAGCTATGTGCTCTACTACTTTCAGGATCTGCTCGGCGTGAGCGCGATCGCGATGGGCGTGATCCTGCTGGCGGCGCGGGTATTCGACGCGTTCAACGACCCGATCATGGGCGTGGTCGTGGCGAAGACGCGGTCGAAGTGGGGGCGGTTCCGCCCGTGGCTGCTGATCGGCACGGTCACGAACGCGGCGGTGCTTTTTGTGATGTTCGCCGCCCCGCCCCGGCTGGACGCGGCCGGGCTGACGGCCTACGCCGCGGTCACCTACATCCTCTGGGGCGTGACGTACACGATGATGGACATCCCATACTGGTCGATGATCCCGGCGTTCACCGAGGGCGGACGCGAGCGTGAGAGCCTCACGACGCTGGCGCGTACCTGCGCCGGGGTCGGCAGCGCGATCATCACGATCGTCACGATGATCGCCGTGCCCGCGCTGGGCGGTCTTTTCGCCGGACAGGACGCCGGCGCGAGGATGATCGAGATCACGGGCTTCAAGTATTTCGCGATGATCGTCGCCGTGCTGTTCATCGCGGCGACGGCGCTGGTGTGCGTGAACGTTCGCGAAAGGTCGACCGCCGATATGCGGACGGTGACGGTGAAGGAGATGTTCCGCGCCCTTCTGCAGAACGATCAGGCCATGACCGTGACGGTCGGCATCGTGCTCATCAACTGCTCGGTGTACATCACCTCGAACCTCGTCATCTACTTCTTCAAATACGACTTCGGCACCACGTCGTGGAACGACGCGTATGTGCTGTTCAACACGTTCGGCGGGGCGATGCAGGTGCTGTCGATGATGGCGTTCTACCCGCTGCTGCGCAGGAAATTCTCGAGCCTGTCGATCTTCTACATCTGCGTCGGCATGGCGATCGCGGGCTACGCCGTGCTGCTTATGCTGACGTTCACGGCCATGTCCAGCGTGTACCTGCTGTTCATCCCGGCGTTTTTCATCTTCTCGGCGAACGGGATGCTCACGGTCGTGACGACGGTGTTTCTCGCGAACACGGTCGACTACGGCGAGCTTCGCAACGGCCGGCGGGACGAGAGCGTGATCTTCTCGATGCAGACGTTCGTCGTGAAGCTGGCGTCGGGCGTGGCGGCGCTGGTGGCGTCGATCTGCCTGAGCGTCAACCATCTCCAGTCCGGCACGGAGGTCGCCGAGGCCGACAAGCTCGTGGACTGGTCGGTCGGCGTGTCACAGGCCGCGAAGACCGGCCTGCGCATGACGATGGCGGTCGTCCCGATCGTGGGGCTGATCGCGGCATTCCTGCTGTTCCGCCGCCTGTACGTTCTGACCGACGAGCGCGTGGAGACGATCGCCCGCGAGGTGCGCGCCCGCCGCGAGGCGGAGGGGGAATGAACGGCTGCCGATATACCATATATTTATTTCAATGCATTGAACGCAGGAAACGTATGATATATAAATCATATGATTGCGCCTGCGCCATACCCGAACGCAGCATCACGAAAGGCAGGTGATACGGCTTGGACGACAACATTCGCGGCGACAGCATACTGGAGGTCCGGCATCTGCGGACGAGCTTTTTCGCCGACGGGAGCGAGCTTCGCGCCGTGGACGACATGAGCTATTCCGTGCGCCGGGGCGAATTCTGCGCGATCATCGGGGAATCCGGCTCCGGCAAATCGGTGAGCGCCCTGTCGGTCATGCGGCTCATATCCTACCCGCCCGGGTTCATCAAGGGCGGCGAGATCATTTTCGACGGCCGCGACCTCATGGGCGTGAGCGATAAGGAGATGCAGTCGATCCGGGGCAGCGAGATATCCATGATCTTTCAGGAGCCGGGCACGGCCCTGAACCCCGTCATGACCATCGGCGCCCAGATCGCGGAGAACATCCGCCTGCACGAGAAGGGCGTGTCCCGCGCCGAGGCCGAAAAACGGGCGGCGGAGCTTCTCGCCCTCGTCGACATCCCGAACCCCGAGACGCGGATACGCGACTATCCGCACCAGTTTTCCGGCGGCATGAAGCAGCGGGCGATGATCGCGATGGCGATGAGCTGCCGCCCGAAGCTCCTGTTTGCCGACGAGCCGACGACGGCGCTCGACGTGACCGTCCAGGCGCAGGTGCTCGAGCAGATGAACGATATGCGCAGGCGCTTCGGCACGTCGCTTGTGCTCATCACGCACAACCTCGGCGTCGTGGCCCGGTACGCCGACTCGGTGAAGATCATGTACGGCGGCCGCATCGTCGAATCGGGCACGACGGACGACATCTTCCTGTCCCCGGCGCACCCGTACACGATGGGTCTCATCCGGGCGGTGCCCCGGCTCGACCTGCCGCGCAGCCACGGGCTGTACACGATCAGGGGCGAGCCGCCCGATATGTCCGCAACGCCGCCGGACTGCTGCCCGTTTTACTACCGCTGCCCGTATGAGTACGAGCGCTGCCGCACCGAGCGCCCGGCGGACGAGGAGGCGTCGCCGGGCCACGTATGCGCGTGCTTCCGCCGCGAGCTTGCGGCGGCCGACTGGAAGGAGGCGGGCACATGAGCGAAAAGCAGGGCGACCTTCTCGTCGTGCGCGGCCTGAAGGTGCATTTTCCGGTCACACGCGGTCTTCTAAAGCGCACGGTCGGGTATGTGAAGGCCGTGGACGGCGTGTCGTTTTCGATCCCGCGGGGCGAGACGCTCGGCATCGTCGGCGAATCCGGCTCGGGCAAGAGCACGGTCGGAAACGGCGTTTTGCGGGCCACGCCCTACGCGGTCGGGGACGTGATTTTCGACGGCGTGAACCTCGCCGATATGTCGAAGGCCGAAACCCGCCGCCTGCGCCGCCGGATGCAGGTCGTGATGCAGGATCCCTACGCGAGCCTCGACCCCCGCATGAATGTCCGCGACCTGATCGCCGAGGGCGTCCGCATCCACCGCAGCATGACGAAGGCCGAGGCCGCCGCGAGGGCGGAGGAGCTTTTGGAGCTTGTCGGCATCCGCCGCGCCTTCGCCGACCGGTTTCCGCACGAGTTCTCGGGCGGCCAGCGCCAGCGCATATGCATCGCCCGGGCGCTCGCGATGGAGCCGGAGTTCATCGTGTGCGACGAGGTCGTGTCGGCGCTGGACGTGTCGATTCAGGCCCAGGTCGTGACGCTGCTCATGGAGCTGCAGCGGCTGTTCGGGCTTACGTATATGTTCATCGGCCACGATCTGTCCGTCGTGCGGTACATCTCAAACACCATCGCGGTCATGTACCTCGGGAAATTCATGGAGCTGACGGAGTCCGAGACGCTGTACGAGACGCCGCTGCACCCGTACACGCGGGCGCTGATCTCCGCCGCGCCGATCCCCGACCCCCGCGTCGACCGGGCAAGAGAGCGCATTCTCTTAAAGGGCGAGATACCGAACCCGCTCGACCCGCCGCCGGGATGCAGGTTCTGCACGCGCTGCCCTTACGCGCAGGACGCCTGCCGGGAGAGCGAGCCTGCGCTGCGGGAGGTCGTGCCCGGCCATTTTGTGGCCTGCCGCCGCGTCGGGGAAGGAGGGCAGTGGATTGGGTAAGTACATCGTAAAGCGCATACTGCTTCTGATACCGACCGTGCTCGTCGTGTGCGTGCTCACGTTCGCGATGATGCGGATGCTGCCCGGCTCCGCGCTCGACTTCATGGTCAAGCGCCTGACCGCCGCCGGACAGAACGTGGACGTGGAGACGCTGCGCGTCCGTCTCGGCCTCGACAAGCCCGCCGTGACGCAGTTCTTCATCTGGATCGGCGGCGTTATGCGGGGCGACCTCGGCAACAGCCTGTTCCAATATGAATCCGTCGGCGGCATCATCGCCCGGGAGCTGCCCGTCACGCTCGAGCTTGGCTTTCTCGAGCTGTTCTGGACGATTCTGTTCTCCGTCCCGCTCGGCCTGTGGTGCGCCGCACGGCAGGACGGGATCCCCGACTACACGTTCCGTGTGTTCGCGATCATATTCATGGCGATACCGACGTTTCTCGTCGCGTCGGTCGTGCTCGTGTACCCCGCCGCGTGGTGGGGCTACGCGCCGAACATCAAATACGCCGGCCTGTTTCAGGATTTCCGGGCGAATATGGGTATGTTCCTCGTCCCGTCGATCATCGGCGCGCTCGCGCAGACGGGCATGCAGCTTCGCATGGTGCGCACCTGCTGCCTCGAGACGATGCGGACGGACTTCGTCCGCACGGCGTGGGCCAAGGGCTGCGGGGAGGGACGCGTACTCGTCCGGCACGTATTCCGCAACTCGATGATCCCGGTCGTCACGGTGATCGGCGGCTCGGTCGCCGGCGTCTTCGGCGGCAACGTCATCCTCGAAAACCTCTTCAACATCCCCGGCGTCGGCCAGCAGCTCATCACGGCGCTCGATCAGCGGGACTACACCGTGATTCAGGGCTGCGTGCTCGTCATGGCGGTGATCGTCATGCTCATCAATCTCATCGTGGACATCTGCTACAAATGGCTCGACCCCCGCGTCGAGCTGGACTGAGAGGCGCGGCCATGAAGAAAAACAGGAAAAAAACAGGCCGCCCGTTTCTGCGCGACCTGTTCAAAAAGAAGCCGCTCGCGGCGGCAAGTCTCATCTTTCTGCTTTTGCTGTTTGCCGCCGCGATCTTCGCGGACTTCATCGCCCCGTACCCGATGACGGACGGCGCGATGCAGGTGGACGTGTTCAGCAAGCTGCAGAAGCCGTACCTCTTCATGAACGCGGCCGAACGCGAGAGCGCGAGGGCCCTTCTCGCCGTGTCCGGCGGCGCGCCGCACTGGCTCGGCACCGACACGCTCGGACGCGACGTGCTGTCGTACCTCATCTACGGGGCGCGGACGTCGATCATCCTGTGCGTGAGCTGCTGCGTGCTGTCCACGCTGATATCGGTCGTCATCGGCACGCTGTCCGCCGTGCTCGGCGGGTGGGTCGACCTCATCGTGCAGCGGTTTGTGGACGGCTGGCAGTGCATCCCGGCGATGCTCATGCTGCTCGTCATCATGTCGATGCTCGGAAACGGCATCCCGCAGCTCATCTTCGCGCTGTCGGTGCCGAGCGGCATCGGCGGCAGCCGCATGATACGCTCCGCCGCGATGGGCGTCAAGGACGCGGGCTACAACAAGATGTCCGACCTCATGGGCGGCACGTCCGGCTGGAAGATGCTCCGCCACGTCGTCCCGAACATCCTGCCCATCATCATCGTGGCGGCGGCGGGGTCGCTCGCGGGCGTCATCCTGATGGAGTCCAGCCTGAGCTTCCTCGGCTACGGCGTCGCGATCGGCACGCCGAGCTGGGGCTACCTCATCTCAAACCAGGGCAAGAGCTATATGTACGTCGCCCCGTGGCTGGCGTTCGCGCCGGGCGCGGCGATCGCGCTGACGGTGTTCGCCGCGAATATGTTCGGCGACGGCGTGCGCGACCTGCTCGACCCGAGGCTCAAGGGCGGCGTCGGCTCCTACGACTCGAAGAAGATCGCGAAAAAGGTGGCCCGTCTCACCGGCGTCCTCCCCGAACGCGTCCCGGGGGAGCGGTTCATCCATACATCTGTTAAAGAGGGATAATCTGTCATGGCAACGACACAATTCACCGGCAGCGAGGGGTATGTCGCCGCGCCCGAGCTGCTTGCAAGCGTAAACATCGCGGCGGCGCTCGAGAAGCCGCTGCTCGTCAAGGGCGAGCCGGGCACGGGCAAGACGATGCTGGCCCAGGCCGTCGCCGACGCGCTCGGGCTGGAGCTTCTCATCTGGAGCATCAAATCCACGACGAAGGCGCAGGACGGCCTGTATGTCTACGACACCGTGCAGCGGCTGTACGACAGCCAGTTCGGCGCGGACGTGTCCGACATCGGAAAATACATCAAGCTCGGCAAGCTCGGCGAGGCGTTCCGCCGCACGGAGCGCTGCGTGCTCCTGATCGACGAGATCGACAAGGCCGACATCGAGTTTCCGAACGACCTGCTCTGGGAGCTTGACCGCATGGAGTTCTACATCCCCGAGACGAAGGAGACGGTCAAAGCCGCCGTGCGGCCGCTCGTCATCATCACGTCGAACGCGGAGAAGGAGCTGCCCGACGCGTTCCTGCGCCGGTGCGTGTTCCACTACATCGACTTCCCCGACGCGGAGATGATGGAGCGCATCGTCCGCGCCCATTTCGAAAGGCTCGACGACAGGCTCTTAAAGCAGGCGCTCGAGAGCTTCTACGCGATACGCGCCCTCCGGGGCCTGCAGAAGAAGCCGTCCACCTCGGAGCTGATCGACTGGGTGCAGGCGCTGCAGATCGGCGGCATACCGGCCGGCCGCATCGAAAAGGAGATGCCGTTTGCCGGCGTGCTGCTCAAGAAAAACGAGGATCTCGACACGCTGCAAAAGTCCCGCGCACAGGGCGGCAATCCCCGCCGCTGGTAATACTTTTTCTTTCGAGAAAAAGTATCAAAAAGAACTTTGTATTCGCTTCGAGACGGCTGCGCTTCCAAGGCTTTGCGCCCGGTAACGAAACAAAGCTTTTGATTGGGTAACAGTATAAAATATGTTCACGGATTTTTTCTATCTTCTGCGTCTGCGGGGGCTGAAGGTCTCGCTCAAGGAGTGGCAGACGCTGCTGGAGGGGCTTCAGATGGGGCTGCACGGCTCGTCGCTGACCGGGTTTTACCGGCTGGCCCGGGCGGTGCTCGTCCACTCGGAGGCGGATTTCGACCGCTTCGATCAGGTGTTCCTCGAGTATTTCAGGGGCATACGGTCGTATGACGAGCTGCCGAAGGAGCTGGAGGACTGGCTGAATACGCCGATCGACCCGGTCGAATACGACCCCGCTTTGCTTCAAAATCAGGGCCTTGACATCGACACCATCCGGGCGATGCTCGAGCAGCGTCTCAAAGAGCAGACCGAACGCCACGACGGCGGCACCCACTGGGTCGGCACCGGCGGGGCGTCGCCGTTCGGCAACAGCGGCTATTACCCCGGCGGCATCCGCGTCGGCGGCGAGGGCCGCAGCCGCAGCGCTCTGCAGGTCGCCGGGGAGCGGCATTTCCGCGATTTCCGGGAGGATTCGGTGCTCGACGTGCGCCAGTTTCAGATGGCGTTTCGCCGCCTGCGCCAGTTCTCCGCGCTCGAGGACGGGCCGAAGGACGAGCTGCAGCTCGAGGACACCATCCGCGAGACCGGCGACAACGCCGGGCGGCTGAAGCTCGTGTTCGGACGGCCCCGGCGCAACACCGTGAAGCTTCTCATGCTGTTCGACTCGGGCGGGTCGATGTGGGAGTTTACGCGGCTGTGCGCAAGCCTGTTCCAGGCGGTCAGCCGCGAGTCGAAGTTCAAGGATCTCAAAACCTACTACTTCCACAACTGCTTCTACGACGACCTCTACAACTCCCCCGGCTGCCACCACGCCGACAGCGTGAGCACCGAGTGGGTATTCTCCCAGCTCGGGCAGGACTACAAGGTCATCGTCGTCGGCGACGCGTCGATGGCGCCGTATGAGCTGCTGCGTCCCGGCGGGTGCAGCGACTACTACCGCTACAACGAGGAGCCGGGCATCGCGTGGATCGAAAAGCTGCTGCGCCGCTACGACCGCGTCATCTGGCTCAACCCCCTGCCCGAACGGAACTGGGAGTCCGGCTACGGCAGCGAGACCATCCGCGTCATCAGGGCGAGGGTGCCCATGTACCGCCTCACCCTCGAGGGCCTGCAGGAGGGCCTGAAGGCCCTCGTCGCGGCGCGATAGTCCCGTCCGTCACGTATCATCCGTCAGGCAGTCGACCATTTTGCGGATGTTCGGGTTTTTGTTCCGGGCGTCCCAGACGGCGACGAGGCCGGGGCTGTCCTCGTCGTCCAGAGGGATGACGCGGATGCTCTGGTCGGTCTCGAGCCGGGTGTTCCGGTCGAGGACGGCGACGCCGACGCCGGTTTCCACGTAAAACAGAAGACTGTCGAGCGAGTCCGCGAGGCGGACGATGTTCGGCTCAAACCCCCTGCGGCGGCACGAGCGGAGAAACTGCTCGTAGCCGCCGTAGCTCTCCTTCGGGGAGATCACGATGTACGGCGCGTCGGAGAAGTCCTCGAGCGCCGCAAGCGGGCTCATGCGGCTGACGAAGATCGCCGGCTGCTGCCGTGCGCGTATGCTCTCGATGACAAGATTCTCGTCCGGCGTCACGTCGAACGAAAACGTCAGGATGATGTCAAACCGCAGCGACGACAGCGCCCGCCGAAGCTCCGAAAAACCCGCCCGCTCGAGCGTGAACTGCAGGTCGGGATACGCCGCCGTGAACCGCTGGAACCGGCGGATCACGTCCGTATCGAGCCGCTGGCCGGACAGCATCCCGACCGTCAGCACGCCCGTGTCGCTCCGGGCGAGGGCACGCGCCGTCTCGGCGACGCGGTCGAGCTGCCCGGGCAGGTCGCGGAGCTGCTCGTATAAATACTCCCCCGCCCGGGTCAGCCGCAGGACGTGGTGCTCCCGGATGAACAGCTTCGCGTCCAGCGCCCGTTCGAGCGCGGATATCTGTTTGGATATGTTCGGCTGCGTCGTGTAATGCCGCGCCGCCGCCGCCGTGAAGCTCCCCGTCTCCGCGGCGGACAGGAAATACCGCAGCTTCATGAGATCCATACGCTCCGCCTCCCCCTCGTTCGTTATGCTCCCCAACAGTATACAGCATAACCAAACGGAATGGCAACCCACTAAAACAGTTATTTGTCAAACAAACGGTTGGATTGTATAATAGAGACGTTCAGGAAACGTTAATTCTTTAATTATTGGGAGGCAGCATTATGAAGCAATCCACCGCCAGAGGCTTTGGCAAAAAGGGCTGGGTCATCCTGATCCTGACGTTTTTCAGCATCCTGATGAACTCGATGATCATCTACGACTCGCTCAACGTCACGATCCCCGCCGGCTGGGCCGTCCGGTTCGGCCTGCAGAACCCGAGCATCCTGTATGTGTTCTCCACCGTCGCGGCGTGGGTCAGCGTGCCCGGCGCGATCATCTTCGGCTGGCTCTGCGGCAAAAAGAGCTGCAAATTCTCCTGGGGCCTCGCCCTCATCGTAAACGCCGTCGTCTGCCTGCTGTGGAGCTTCGCGGGCAGCAGCCCGGCGTATCTGATTCTGCTCTGCCTCGCGAACATCTGCGGCATGGGCTTCAACTACATCGCGAGCCTGAACGTCGTCTCGAACTGGTACCCGACGAAGAAGGGTCTCGCCATGGGCGTCGTGACGATCGGCTTCCCCCTGTCCGCGACGATCGCGACGCCGCTCTGCTCGGGACTTCTCGCGGGCATCGGCTTAAACGGCATCTACTATATGTTCGCGGCGGTGTGCCTCGTGCTCGGCATCCTCGTGTTCGCGCTCGTGAAGGACTATCCCGAGCAGGCCGGGGCGTACCCCGACAACGACGAGAGCTTTGACCGCGCCCTCGCCGACAGGCTGCTGGCCGAGGGCATCGCGTACCGGAAGACGTCGTACTGGCAGCCGAAGACCTTCCTCAAGACGAAAAACGTCTGGAGGATCATCTTCCCCCTCGGCGTGATGGAGCTGTTCTCCCTCGGCGTCATGTCGAACTTTGTGCCCCGCATGGCGCAGATCGGCTTTGACACCGCCGCGTGCACGCCGATGCTGGCCTGCGCCGGTCTCGTCGCCTGCGTCGGCAGCTACCTCTGCGGCATGATGGATCAGAAGCTCGGCACGAAAAAGGCCATCATCATCACGTTCCTCTTCGGCATCTTCTCGCTCGCGATGAACATCGCCGGCGGCTTTGTCACGACCGGCACGGTCGGCGACGCCGGGTACATCATGATCTTCGTCGCCCAGCCGTTCATGGGCATCATGCTCGGCGGCGCGGCGAACTACCTCGTCTCGCTGATCTCCACGATCTGGGGCCGCTACGACTTCGACAACGGCTACCGCGTCATGAAGCCCGCCGTCGCCGTCATCGGCGCGCTCGGCATCACGATCTGCGGCGCGCTCGGCAACAGCTTCCCGATCGGCTACGCCTACGCGTACGCGCTGATCTGCTTGCTGTGCGTCATCTCCGTCATCGTCGCGCTCCGCATCGACGACACCTACGTCGGCAAGAAGGACTGACCGCCGCCGCCCCACGCGGCGGTCGCCGTACCGGATTATTAGAACCAACAGAGACATCGAACTGTCTGAAAGGAGCTTTATCATGAAAATCGTGGGCGTATCCTTCGGTACAAAAAACGGCAACAACGACACCATGTGCCGCGTCGCGCTCATGGCGGCGCAGGAGGCCGGCGCGGAGGTGGAGTTCATCCACCTGCTCGACTGGCACATCGAGCACTGCACCGGCTGCGTGGCCTGTTCACGCGGGCTGGTGATGGGCAAGGGCAACATCTGCACCCGGAAGGACGATTTCGACGCGTTCCGGTCGATTCTGCTCGACGCGGACGGCATCCTGTTCGTCAGCCCGATCTTCGAGTCCGGCGCGTCCGGGCTTGTGCACACGGTATGCGACCGCTTCGGCCCGCGCATGGATCGGGGCATGAACATCATCGGCGACAAGATCAGCCGCGAGGCCGGCGGCCCCGGCGTCGACCCGAGGCTTCTGCAGGAGAAGGTCATGTCCTTCGTCGGCATCGGCGGCTCCGACTGGGCCTGCCGCGTCCAGACCGATCACGCCATGTGCGCGATGAGCCCGGCGTGGAAGATCATCGACAACGACTTCTTCTCCTGGTCGAAGGACGTCATCATGCACGACGACAAGATCGAGCGCATGAAGGAGATCGGCCGCAACCTCGCCGAGGCCGCCGGCGACATCGCCGCGGCGAAATACAAGGGCGAGCCGGGCGTGTGCCCGCACTGCCAGTGCTCGAACTTCTGGCTTGTACCCGGCACGACGAAGGCCGTCTGCGAGCTGTGCGGTCTCGAGGGCGAGATCGTCGTCGAGAACGGCGCGTGGGCGTTCAAATTTGACCCCGCCGACGAGCACAAGGCGCACGACACCCTCTCCGGCAAGTTCCTGCACGCCGACGACATCAAGGAGAACGAGGGCCGGCTCATGAACCTCGGCAAGGACCCCGAATTCCAGCGCCGCAAGAAGTTCTACACCGACTTCATCGCCCCCACCCCCGCGCCCTCGAAGAAATAATACTTTTTCCCCAAAGAAAAAGTATCAAAAAGAACTTTGTATTCGCCTCGAAACGGCAGCGTTTCCAAGGTTTTGCGCCCGGTAACGAAACAAAGCTTTTCATTGGAGAACAGTATAGAACGGCTATCCGCTGAAAGGAGAATCTGACATATGAAAGCACTGGCACTGTACGGCAAGGGCGACCTCCGGCTGGAGGAGCGGCCCGTCCCCCATCCCGGCCCCAACCAGCTCGTCGTCAAGATCGACTACGTCGGCATCTGCGGCACGGACGTCGAGTTCTACGGCGGCCACTATCCCCCGTTCATCCAGCTCCCGATGGTGCTCGGCCACGAGAACGCCGGCACCGTCGTAGAGGTCGGCGAGGGCGTCACGGACTTCAAGGTCGGCGACCGCATCCTCTGCGGCCCGCCCGCCGCCTGTGAGGACGGCTGCCCGCTCTGCAAGGTCAACCGCACGAACATCTGCATCAACGGCTTCCCCAACACCGCCGGCATCGGCGGCCCGGACGGCGGCTACTGCGAATACTTCCTGATCCGGGACGTGAAGCACACGATGCTGATCCCCGTCCCCGACGGGATGGACATGAAGGACGCGGTGCTCTTCGACGTCGTCTGCGTGGCCCTGCACGGCATCCGCATGTCGAGCTTCAAGATCGGCGACGACGTCGTCGTGTCCGGCACCGGCTCGATCGGCCTGTCCGCCATCCAGTTCCTGCGCGCCGCCGGCGCACGGCGCATCATCGCCCTCGGCACCTCCGACGAGAAGGAGCCGCTCATCCGTGAATACGGCGCGGACTACTTCATCAACTCGAAGACCTGCCCCGACGTCCCGGCGAAGGTCATGGAGATCCTCGGCACCCCCGTGGGCGCGCCGGTCGTCTACGAGTGCGCCGGCAACCCGGCCAGCTTCAATACCTGCGTGGCGTGCGTCAAGCCCGGCGGGCAGGTCATGGTCATCGGCACGATCAACGAGCCGTTCCAGATCACCCCGGGACAGTTCTCGATCCACGAGCCGTCCTTCCAGTTCACGTTCGTCTACACCCGCGAGGAGGTCGAGATGTACCTCGATATGCTCCGGCAGGGCAAGGTGAAGTTCCCCGGCATGGTCACCGGCGTCGTGAGTCTGGACGACGCGGTCGAAAAATACATCGGCGCCCCGAGCCGCCGCGGCCACCTCAAGGTGCTCATCGACCCGAGCCTTTGAGCTGATTGGAGCCGCGAAGCGGCTCCAATCAGGGGGATTGCGCTCCGCTCAGCGCACTCACCCCGCTTTGGCGGGGTTCGCACGTTCGCTACGCGAAAGGTATTTTTTCCGAAAAGCGCGGTTTCCGGAAAAAATGATTCCATTTTTTTGCGCCTGCGGGCGCAAACTCTGCGAGGCAACGGGGGCTGAAATCGTTACCGTTGCTGTTATAAGACACGTTGCCGATATAAGGTGCGTTGCCGGATTCGCAGGGCCTTTGGCTCTGCGAATCCGGGGGATTGCGCTCCGCTCGGCGGCGGGGGACGATTTTTGTTTCCCTTTTTCGCAGGAATGTGATACAATTGCCATGGAATAACGTCTGAAAGGCAGGAGATGAATCGAATGAAAAAATATCCGCACGTATTTTCCCCGATCCGTGTCGGCGGCGTGGTGCTGAAAAACCGCATCATATCCGCCCCGAGCACGGTGCATACCGCCTCGTCGGGCCAGCCCTATCCGACCGAGGAGGGCATCCGCTTCTTTGAGGACCGCGCCAGAGCCGGCGCGGGGCTTGTGACCTGCGCGGGCGTGTCGATCGGCGGCGCGTTCGACGACGGCACCCACGCGAGCTGGGATCTCAAGAAGCCCAACCACACCAACCGCCTCGTCGACCTCTCCGAGCGCATCCACCTGTACGGCGCGAAGTGCACGATGGAGCTGATCGGCGTGTTCCCCGACGGCTACACGGTTTCGGACGGCTGCTCGATCATGGGCTCGCCCCCCATCGGCCGCGAGATCCCGAAGGAGAAGATGGAGTGGTTCAAGAACGAATACGTCGAGGCCGCCGTCGGCATCAAGGCCGCCGGGTTTGACGGCATGCTCATGCATATGGGCCACTCGATCCCCCTCGCCCAGTTCTTCTCCCCGTACACAAACAAGCGCACCGACGAATACGGCGGCTCCACCGAGAACCGCTGCCGCTACGCGGTGGAGATCATGGACGCCGTCCGCAAGGCCGTCGGCCCCGACTTCATCATCGACGTGCGCATCTCCGGCACCGAGTACCAGGAGGGCGGCATCGACATCGAGGAGGGCCTGCGCATCGCGGAGATCCTGCAGGAGCACTGCGACATCCTCCAGGCGTCGTGCGGCATGCACAACTCCGACTGGATGACGTGGACGCACCCCTGCGGCTTCCTGCCCCCGAACCACAATATGTTCATCGCGGACACCTGGAAGAAGTCCGGCCGCATCAACAAGTGCCTGATCTCCACGATCGGCGGTCTTACGAACCTCGCCGACTGCGAGGCCGTGCTCGCGGCGGGCAGCGCCGATTTCGTCGTCGTCGCCCGTGAGTTCATCGCCGACCTCGACTGGATCAAGAAGGATCTCGCCGGCCACCCCGAGGACGTGATCCCCTGCATCAAGTGCATGCGCTGCCACGACTCCGACAACTACGCCCAGCACCTGCAGTGCGCCGTGAACCCCCGCGCCGGTCTCGAGGCGCCGATCGACCGCATCCCCGCAAAGCCCGAGCGGGAGAAGAACGTCGCCGTCATCGGCGGCGGCCCGGCCGGTATGCGCGCCGCGCTCTACTGCGCCGAGCGGGGCCACACGGTCACGCTGTTTGAGAAAAACGCCGCTCTGGGCGGTCTTCTCGAGTACGCCGACCACGTCCGCAACTTCAAGTGGCCGCTGTCGGACTACAAGAACTGGCTCATCATGCAGGTGAACAAGGAGCCGAAGATCACCGTGAAGCTCAATACCGCCGCGACGCCCGACATGATGGACGGCTTCGATTCGATCATCGCGGCGCTCGGCTCCGAGCCGGTCGTCCCGCGCTGGCTCCCCGGCGTCGAGAACTGCCGCACGGCGGTGTCCGCCTACGGCCATGAGGACGAGATCGGCCAGAGGGTCGTCATCATCGGCGGCGGTCAGGTCGGCCTCGAGACGGCCGTCCACCTGCAGAAGATCGGCCGCGAGGTCACGCTCATTGAGATGCTGCCCCAGCTCGCCGGCGACGCCTCGAAGACCCACCGCGACGAGCTGCTCGTCGAGGTACGCGACCACGCCGACACGCTGCACGTCCTGCTGAACGCGAGGTGCACCGGCGTCGTCCCCGGCAAGGTCAGCTACGAGCTGGACGGTCAGGCCGCGTCGGTCGACTGCGACAGCGTGCTGCTCGCCGTCGGTCTGCGCGCCCGCCGCGACGAGGCCGATTCCTTCATGAACAGCGCCGACGACTTCTACGAGATCGGCGACTGCGTCCGCGCCCGCACGGTCGAGTGGTGCACGAAGGAGGCCTTCTACGCCGCGATCAACCTGTAATGCAGATGTTCGGCGTCCGCTGACGCAGGACTGCTGAACGATTGCCTGTAATCATAAACGGACGAAGCCCCGTCGGCCGTTCACGCCGACGGGGCTTCATATCGAGGAGGATTATATGGAATACATCGCGAACGCCGGGCAGACGTATATGCCCTTCCGGGAGAACATCCACGTCCGAACGCTGCCGTATGAGCCGCTGCCGAGGCCCGAGCCGCCGCTGCCGGAGCCGGTTCTGAACGACGCGGCGCAAAAACGCGGCTGGGTACTGAACGCGTGGCACCAGCATTTTCTGCCCGGCGTGACGGCGGAGATGCTCGACTGGTGGTGGGCGAACATGGAGAAGGGGTACTACCTCTGGGCGCCCGGCTCGCACAAGCGGTTTTCGTGGGTGCGGGAGCCGTGGAAGCACGGGTTTCTGCGGTCGGCGCACATGATATCCGAGTCCGTCGGCGAGGGTATGCCGGTGTTCGGCGGCAACGGCGTGCAGATCAACCGCCTCGATCTCGGCTGGTTCCCGTTCACCGACGCGCTCGGGCACGTCATCGTGGAGGGCGTTTTCAACGGGGCCGGAGATTTCGTCGATATGACCGTGCACATGTGGCAGGACGCCCCGGGCGGCTGCGTCCACCTCGACGCGGCGGTGGCCGACCCGAACGTGTCGGAGCCGCCGGCGTTCATCCTTGAGATGCTGGCGGAAAACCCGGACGCGAAGCCCGTGCCGCCGAGCGCCACCGACCACGGCGAATACGAGGCGTCCCGCTGGCCCGTGTTCCTGCCGAAGCTCTGGGAGCTGTGGCACGATCACCCCGACCCGACCCAGAGCGTCCCCTGCGACCTGCGCGTAGAGCGCGCCGAATCCGGGGACTGGCGGTACAGCAACTGCCAAAAAGAACTTTGTATTCGCTCGAAAAGGCAGCAATTCCAAGGCTTTGCGCCCGGTAACGAAACAGAGCTTTTAATTTGAGAACAGTATGATACTGTTTCTTTTACGAAAAGTATGCAAAAACCGCAGCGCCGTTTGAAGCGCTGCGGTTTTTGCTGTCCGCATGGACGGGGCTTTTTGCGCGTCCGTCACCGGCGACCGCCGGGGCGGAGGGCGGTTTTTTTGTTGCCTTTTCCGTGACAACGTGGTATTCTTGTTCTGCCACATTACCACAACTGCATATTATCACAAACAAAGGCGCACGCTTTTACATGGTAAAAACGCGGGCTTTGAAGACGTGCGCATTGTTTGTGACGTTGTGGTTGTGTGGCAGCAATCGGAGCTGTGCGTTTTTCGTGGCACGGCTTCGGCTGTGCCACTTTTTTATTATGGGAGAGCAGCAAAATGGACGAGTACAGAGCATCATACTTCACGCTGTTCAACGGCATCACCGATGCGCTTGTGATGCTGGAGCAGCAGAATATCGGCCTTGCAAAGGAGCGCCTGATCCGGGCGCAGCAGCAGGCCGAGGATCGCTTCATACACCCCGACAGCGAGCCGGAATAACAAAAGCCCCGCGGCGCCGTTTAAAGCGCCGCGGGGCTTTTGTCACAGCATCCGCTTGGAGGGTGGAAGCGGAGCGCGATCGTCGGTCAGCCCCAGCAGATATTCCATATTCACAGCATAATATCTGGAGAGCCTGATAAGAAGCTCGATTGGGATTTCACGATTACCGTTTTCGTAATTGCAATATGTGTTTTGTGCGACATCCAAAATTCCCGCAATCTCGCGCTGTGTCAGATCACTGTCCTCTCGCAGCTCCTTTATACGGTTTATGCGCATGGCGGTCACCTCTGCGCCTATCATATGAAATCTCAGATTGAGATATTGACAATTATCTCGAAATGAGATATAGTTTAGAGGCTTCGGACTGACAGGTACTTATTGGAGGTGGCGGACTTGACAGAATACATTTATATTTGTCCAAAATGCGGTATGACGTATGAGAACAAAACACCAAACGGGACAATATGTTCCGGCTGCGGAGTCGAAACAATCAATAGCGGATTCTCCTCTGTTGATTGGTATTCATTGATCAAGAAGGATGAGAGGGTTCGCATCGTCAACAGAATCAAAGCCAGTGCGATGTCAAATAATAATGACAGCGAAACAAATAATGCAAACAAGTCTGATCTGTCAAGGCTCTTGCCTGAAATAGCCGACCATTCTTGCAGGTATTGCGGCAAAACAATTATGCGCGAAGCGGTTATCTGTCCTCATTGCGGATGTGCGACGGGCAGAGCAGATCCGGACGACGTTCCGTCAACGGGGCTGAACGTTCTTTCGTTTTTTGTTCCGATCATAGGACTGATACTGTATTGTGTGTTTTATACCCGAACGCCTAAAAAAGCGGCAGGCGTGGGAAAAGCTGCTCTTATAAGCGTGGCAGTTCGGTTTGTTTTCTGGCTGGTTTTCAGATCTGCGGGTATATCCTCCCTGTTGTGGGCTCTATAAGAAACCGGAAGACCCATCCCATACCGGATTTTACGCTTTATGGAAAGCCGGTTAGATGATCGCCAAAATTGCTATGGAGCAGACAGAGACAACAAAAGCCCCGCGGCGCCATTTAAAGCGCCG